>DNGE01000179.1:0-6022 GCA_003486705.1 Bacillota bacterium | reverse complement strand
GTAGATTTATGCCTTGGGGGAAAAACATGCCAGATATTATATCAATTATTTTACTCAGTTCTTTTTTATGCTTGGTTTCAGGATTATTTAGTCCTGAATCTGTTTTGTTCTTTAGAGAAGAACAAGCAAAATCGCGTGTTGCGGTAATTAAGATTTATGGGTTATCGACGGTGCTATTATTTATTTTATATTCGTTAAGTGGATCGATGGAAACAGTTGAAGAAGATTATATTATTCCGACGATACCAAGTGAAGAATTAGCATTGGACTTTGAAGAAGAAGACGTCGCAGTCATTGGTGAAATAGCTGCAAACGAGAAGATTCAAATCCAGGTGAATAGCGTGACGAGTTTAGCAAAAGATACCTTGTATAAACCAAAAGATGGGTATCAATTTATTCAAGTTGAACTAACAATTAAAAACATGTCCAGTGATGTAGTGGGGTATAATCAATTTCAATTTAAAGTCGTGGATGATTCAGAGATTGTTGCCGTGCCTGTATTTAGCACGATTAATAGTGACACAGCCTTGAATTTAGGCGATTTAGTGCAAGATGAATTTGTGACAGGTACAATTGTATTTGAGGTTCCGATTGATTCAACCATGATGGGCTTATATTATGATAATAACGAGCCTCTAAAATTTGATTTAGGTAGTACACTTGAAACATTTGAACGACTTGATATGGTCGAAGAAGTTGTAGTAGATGATCGTGTTTTAATTGGTGATATTACGGAGAATGATGTCTTTGCCATTCAGGTTATTGAAATTAATAAATTGGATACCCTTAATTATTTAAAACCAAAAGCATTACATGAATTTGTGGAAGTCGTTGTTGTTATTAAGAATATCTCATCAACATCACAACTCATTTATCCGTATGCGTTTAAAATGGAAAATAGTTTAGGTATTGCATCTTCCCCATCGACAACACATCCAAATGAAGGTGATGCACTTCGCTTAAGTGAGCTAGGACCAGGGGGGTGTGTGACGGGGAGTTTGATTTTTGAACAGCCAAAAGATGATGAGGAACTTTCATTGATTTTTACAACAGGTGTCATTAGCAATCAAGAAAAGTTAAAAATAAGTTTAAGTGATAGTCGAGAAAGTTTTGAGACATTAGTGTCTGAAGATGATTTAACAGTAGAAAACGACGTGATTGACATCGGTGAGAGTGGCTATTTTGATATGATAGAACTTACCCTAAATTCAGTGTCTACAGACCTTGAATCGATTTATCATGAACCGAAAGATGGGTTTGAGTATAAGGTAGTAAACTTAACGTTAACTAATCATGCTGAAACAGAACTCACTTATGAGTTATATGATTTCAAGTTGTTGAATGAATCGGGTGAATTAATTAAACCGATCATCCTAGTTTTGGATTCAGAAGAAGCCATTACAGAAGGAAATTTAAGTAGTAATGAAAGTGTGACGGGGATTATCGTCTTTGAACAACCAATTGAAAGTCAAAATCACTATCTAGTGTTCACGCCGAAAAATAGCTTAACAACAGAAATGCTAATGTTTAATATGATTGAAGAGTAACCGCGCTGCGGTTACTTTTTTTGCGTTAAACAATTTTGTTGATGTACAATCAACTTGTATAAAGAATATGCTGAATTGAAAAATGAATTTTTCCAAGCAGTGGGGTGTCATTTTTATAGTTACATCTAACCGAGGCATATATTAAAAAAACACCTGCTATAAGCAGGTGAGAGGAATAAATCTAATCCAAAATGGTACAAACGGCAAAAGAAAAAACCAGAGTTTCACTCTGGTTTTTAAATTATTCAGTTACAACTTTTTGTTTTTATTCGTTTGTTCCATTTACGAAGCTATTTAATGGTCCTTCTACTTTTGGTAAGAAGAATTGGATACATGGGCCAATAGCTAATAATGTAATAATTGTTCCGAATCCGATAACCCCACCTAATAAGTAACCAGCAATGATGAAGATGAAGTCAAGTCCCATACGAACCCAACGGTACTCGATTTTAGTTAATTCAGTAATTAAGAATGGAATTTCATCGTGTGGTGCAATACCTAAGTTAGCACTTTTTTGAACTGCAACCCCTAATGCGATAATAAAGCAGCTTCCGAATACGATAAGTAAACGAACAATTAAAGGTAAAGCATCGATGTTTAATTGATCAATTGCAACTTGTGCGATATCTAAGAAAATACCAGCAGATAATAATCCTAAGAATGTTCCTAAATTGATTTTTTCACGAGCAAAGATTAATAATGCAACAAATGAAACCCCTAATAAAATATAGAATGCATTCCCAGTTGTGATGTTGAATGTGTGACCCACACCTTCATTGAATACTGAAATTGAGTCAGCTCCCGCTTTTGAGTTAAGGAAGAATGCACATCCAATCTGAATGATGAAAGTTCCTAATAAGAATGCGATAATTTTTTTAGCATATAATTTATACATGTTTGTACCTCCCTGATGTAAGTGCATACTTATAATAGCGTTATTCAAAAAAAAAGTCAAGTAAACTCTTACAAAAAAATATTAAAATGTGACATTTTTCGACACAAGCGTTTACATTAGGTAGTTTGAGACTCAAATCGTTATAAAACATAATCTGAAAGTGCTTAAATCATCAAAAGCTAATCGATCATAACTGAGTCATTTGCGTTCTTCACAAAAAGAAGGTATATTATAAATAACAAGGAGGGGTAGCATGAATCGAAAAAAATTAACGTTTATAATATGCCTACTCGTCTGCTTGCTTTTAACGGTTATGTTCACGGAGAATGTTCAAGCACAGTCCTTTGATGACTTGATCACAACGTTAGAAAACACAGACGAAATGATTATTAAACGTAAATGGTTCACACTCAATAACTCATATGCTATTTATGTAGATAAAGACAAAGTAGGAACCGTGGATGGAAAATATATTAATATAACGGGCGATGTCTTTAAATTAAAAGATACAGAAGGGCAAGTCTATGGTAGTGAGAAGCAAATTAAACGATGGAATATTAAACTCAATCGCCTAGCACAAGTTTACGATGAAAACTCAAAAACCGTCGGTTACATTGGCGAACAAATGATTAATGACTTCTTTAGACTTGGAAAAACATTTCATTTTTATGACAGTAACAAAGATGAAGTAGGTGTCGCAAAACAAAAAGTCTTCCGACTATTCTCAGAATTCGTTATTGAAGATAACAACGGAACCAAACTGTATAAAATTAAACAGCAATTTTCACTTTTCTCATCAACGTATAAGATTACGGTGTATGACAATTCAGTTGTCCCCGTTGAACAAAGCATCTACTTAACTTGTATTTTAGATGCGATTAAACAGGCAGAAGAGAGTGAAGAGTAATTAAAAGGAAGCTAACGCCTTGTTAGCTTCCTTTTGTATAAGTTAAGAGATTTTAAATTCATCGTAAGAAGCGAAGCTCACAAGAGCCAGAAACTCAAAACTAAACAGTTAAACAACTTAATTACATCAAACCACACAGATCCAATTGGAAATGTGTGGTTTTTTATTATTTATTAAAAAAATTAATAAATTACTGCAACTATCGAAGTACTGCTGCATATACATGAATTAGAACGACAGACGTAGTAATCGAGGTGAAGCATTTGATTAGTAGCGATGTGATGCGCGGGTATCATGATTTGATGATTTTATGGGTGCTCGTACAACAGGACTCATACGGTTATGAGATTTCTAAATTAATATTTGAGCACACCGGGGGCACTTATACGATGAAAGAAACCACGTTGTACTCAGCATTTAACCGCCTTGAAAAACAAGGATATATATTTTCTTATCCGGGGTTAGAAACACATGGTAAACGAAGAACGTATTATCAAATGACTGAAGCCGGACGGGAATATTACATAGATAAATGTAAGGAATGGCACTTAACAAAACAATTAATGAATCAATTTGTTAAAGGGGATGAATGGAATGAGTAAAATCAGACAGTATGTTGAAAACATGTTTTATGCATTACCAAAAACAACTGAAGTGTTAGCAGTAAAGGAACAACTCATTGAAGGAATGGAAGAAAAATATGGGGCACTTATTGAAGAAGGGATACAAGAGGCTGAGGCCTTTAATCAAGTTGTGAGTGAATTTGGAAGTATTGAAGAACTATGTAATGAGCTCAATTTAACACCAGTTCCTAATGCTTTTCAACACGATTTACTGAATGAGTACGAACTGTTTCGTAAAAAGTTTTCAAAGGCGATCGCAGCTGGTGTCATGCTCATTCTATTTGCGCTTGCTTCTGTATCGATTATGGAAGATATCTTTTTATGGCCAGAAGCCATTGTGACATTAATTTTTCTTATGATGATTGGAATCTCGGTCGGACTGTTTGTCTATTTTGGGACAAAAAATAGCCATTATGAAGAACGGTTAGAGTCACTTGGTGCCAAAAGACATGTTAAAGTAGTTCGAGAAAAAAACGAAGTGGTTGAGGCAATCAACCACGTCATCATGCTAATCGCAACCATGTTATTTTTTGTAGGTGGGTTTTTATTTCATATGTGGTCCATTGCGTGGGTTGTGTTTCCATTAGCAGGGGTCTTATGTGGCATTATTAACGGTATTGATAAAATTAGAAAAACAAAATAATGATGATATAAAGAGGCGTGCTTGAATGTAATAAGGCGGCTCTTTATTTTTATAGGAGTATTGCATCGTAAAAAATAAGCGGATTAGGTTTTACCATTGTTTAAAAGTGCTGTTTTTTTACCATACCAAAGTGTTATCTGCGATTTTTGTCTATGAGATGTTGCTCTAATTTTAGGAGTATCAACATATGATTTTTAAATAGGAATTTTTTAAAGGAGATGATGAGATGTCACATTTAGTTGCAAAAGATGCGTATAAAAGTTTAGAGGCAAGGTTGAATCAATTTCCACAAGGAGCGCCTACTAGCGACACGTTATATAAGATTTTGAATTTGTTGTTGAGTGAGAAGGAAGCGGAATTGATGTCTAAGTTACCGATTCGTCCGTTTAATTCAAAGCGCGCAGCTAAGGCATGGAAGATGAATATTAGTGAAGCTGAGAGAATTCTTGAAGAGCTCGCGTCACGCGCGATTCTTTTGGATATGGAGGTTAATGGTGAGCAAATCTTCATTTTGCCACCGCCAATGGCGGGATTTTTTGAGTTCTCTATGATGAGAACGCGTCAAGATATTGACCAAAAATTACTCGGTGAGCTTTTTTATCAGTATCTGAATACAGAAGAAGACTTCATTAAAGAACTGTTTTACTCGACCGATACAAAACTCGGGCGTATTTATGTCAACGAATCAGTGTTAACAACAGATAACGCTGTTACAATATTAGATTACGAACGTGCAAGCCACATCATTAAAGAAGCTGGATCAATCGCCCTTGGCGACTGTTATTGTCGCCACAAGATGTATCATGCAGGCGAGGCTTGCGACGCGCCCCTTGATGTCTGTTTAACATTTGGCGGCACAGCCGACTCGCTGATTAAGCACGGATACGCTCGACGTATCGACGTATCAGAATGCATGGATGTGCTTGAGCGCTCGTACGAGCACAAGCTCGTGCAGTGCGGGGAAAACGTCCAAAACAACCCGACGTTTATTTGTAACTGTTGCGGTTGTTGCTGCGAGGCGCTGCAAGCCGCCCGCAAATTCGGGAACTTGCACCCAGTTGAAACGACGAATTTTATTCCTAAAATTAATCAAGAAACGTGTCTTAAGTGTGGGAAATGCTTAAGAGATTGTCCAATCTACGCGATTTCAAAGGAAACAGATGAACATGGAACAAAAACGTATCATGTGGATGAGGACGTCTGTCTTGGGTGTGGCGTGTGCGTGCGCAGCTGCCCAAATAAAAGCTTATTGCTTGTGAGTCGCGGGCAACGTATTATTACGCCGGTGAACTCGGTTCACCGCGTGGTAATGATGGCGATTGAAAAGGGTCAGCTTCAAAATTTAATTTTTGATCAACAAGCGTTTGCATCGCACCGTGCCATGGCTGCGATTTTACAAGCTATATT
>DNGE01000053.1:3636-4245 GCA_003486705.1 Bacillota bacterium | reverse complement strand
GATTAAAGCTTTCAATTGTTGTTTCAATTTATTATCACCCTTTATTCTAAAACTTTTAACGCAAAATGATTATAGCGATCAAGTCTAAAAAAGGATACCCTTTTTTTAAAAACAGGATATCCTTTTCTAATATTATAAATTTTATATTTGTTAAACTTTACTGTTATTTCAAAACTGTTGCCGCATTAATAGCTTTTATTTCGAAATAAAATAAAACATAAACAACAATGCTAACACATACATAATCGGATGTACTTTTTCGCGACGATCTTCTTTTGCAACGAATAACATCATGATGACATATGAGATAAATCCGAAGGCGATTCCTTCAGCGATGCTGTATGTTAATGGCATCATAATGATTGTTAAGAACGCTGGAATCGCAATTTCAGATGCGTGCCAATCGATTTCAGCAAGTGATGAGCACATTAATGATCCTACGATAATTAAAGCAGGTGCTGTTACGCTTGCAGTAATGACTGATAATAAAGGTGAGAAGAATAGTGCGAATAAGAAACAGATTCCTGTGATGACACTCGCAAATCCTGTACGTGCTCCAACTGAGATACCTGATAGTGATTCAAGGTACGACGTTGTGTTTGTTGTTCC
>DNGE01000053.1:2903-3376 GCA_003486705.1 Bacillota bacterium | reverse complement strand
ACGATTGTTCCTGCTGTATCAAAGAAGTCCATAAATAAGAACGTGAACACAACCATTAACATTTGTGGGGTGAAGACTTCTGATAGATGATTTAAAGCGACTCCGAATGTTGGGGCGATACTTGGTGGCATAGAGACAACCGCAGATGGAATATCAATAATACCTGCGAACATTCCAACAACGACCGTTAAAGCCATTCCGATAAAGATTGCGATGTTAACTTTGCGCACCATTAAGATTCCGATGGCGATTAATCCAAAGACTGATAATAATGTGGTTGGGTTTGTTAAATCACCGAGTGCCACTGTTGTTCCTGCATCTGCAACAATGATTCCTGCGCTTTTTAATCCGATAAATGCTATAAATAATCCGATACCTGCACTCACAGCATGTTTAAGCGGAGTTGGGATGGCATTAATGATTTTCTCACGTAGACCTGTTAAAGATAAGAATAAGAACACAAGCCCTGAAAC
>DNGE01000053.1:2707-2849 GCA_003486705.1 Bacillota bacterium | reverse complement strand
CCCATACAAACACTAAAGGTAAAGAATGCATTCAACCCGATACCAGGCGCCAATCCCATTGGTGATTTCCCGATTATTCCCATAATTAAAGTTCCGATCGCTGCTGCTAAACCAGTGGCTACAAACACAGACTCTTTTGGCA
>DNGE01000053.1:0-2627 GCA_003486705.1 Bacillota bacterium | reverse complement strand
GCATTTAAACCGATACCTGGTGCTAATCCCATTGGTGATTTACCGATGATCCCCATTATTAAGGTTCCGATAGCAGCTGCTAAACTTGTAGCTACAAACACTGATTCTTTTGGCATTCCCGTTTGTGATAAGACATCAGGAATTAAGAACAACGCATACGCCATTGTAAAGAACGTTGTTAATCCTCCGATAATTTCTCGTTTTATATTTGTGTTTCGTTTGTCAAAATCAAAATAATTAGAAATAAATTGCATAAAAAAAACCTCCTTGATTTCACAAACTAAACGTATCGTACAAGAGGCTACTATAAAAAAAACGTAGTTAGAACTTTACGGGTTCTTGTAGAGACAGTGGACCATATTACCACAATATACGACAGCTATTTAGTTAATGAAAGTATTATACATAGTTCCCTAACCTAACACAACCCTATTTTGTCGATTTTTGTAATAAAAGCGTTTTTATAGTTAGTGTTATGAAAATAGGCTTTTTCATTTTCATATTTTATCCACTTTTTATAGTTTTATGGAAAATTAAAGGTGATGTCTACGTGCCGTAGACATCACCTTTTGTTTAAGCGGTTAATTCACTCTCCCGCTTCACACCCTCACTATTCCGTTAAATCCGCAAACGTCGCGTTTGTTAATCGCGCTAGATCGTTTGGCGCAATCGTTAACTGCAAGCCAACTTTACCGGCACTCACGACCATTTCCGTTAACGTTGCTGCCGACTCATCAATGAACGTTGGAAATAACTTTTTCATTCCAACCGGCGAACACCCACCTCGCACATAACCTGTGGTTTTTAACAACTCACCTACCGGTAACATTTCAACCTTCTTCTCTTGCGTTAATTGACTGATTTTCTTAAAACTAAGTTCACAAGCAACAGGGATGACACAGACGTAAACTTGTTTTGATTTTCCTAAAACTAAAAGTGTCTTAAAAACTTCTGATACATCCCGATTAATTTTGTGCGCCACACTGACACCATCAATTACACCATCACCCACATCATAGCTCATTGCCTCATAAGAAATCTTATGTTGATCAAGCTGACGCAGCGCATTTGTTTTTACTTTCACCTTCGCCATTAACATCCTCCTTCCACCTATAAATATAGCTTATCCTTTATTTTATCACATGGCTCTATTTTCTCATTCCTAAAACATTGCTACTGCTCTATCGGCAATTCAACCAAAATACACGTTCCAATGCCTTCCTCACTCTCAACGCTAATCGTCCCGTGATGTAGCGTCACAATGCGTTTAACAATAGACATCCCTAAACCATGACCCGCTTCATTATGTGCCGTGTCTCCTTGATAAAACGGCTCAAATAATCGCTGCTGTGTTTCTAAACTCATACCATGCCCATTATCTTTAATCATTAATAAAACCTGCTGTTGATTTTTTACTAACGAAACATCTAATGCACCTTGATACGTCGAAAATTTTATCGCGTTACTCAATAAATTTAAAAGCACTTGAACTATTAATTCCCGACAACCGGCAATCTCTACTTCATCAAGTTCTAAATCAAAGTGAAGCTCTTTTTCTAACCATAACGGTTCAAGCATTAAAAAGACCTTACGCACCTCTTCAGCTAAATTAAACGTTTCGACTTCTTCTAAAATTAATTGATTATCCAACTTCGATAAATTTAAGATATTAACAGTTAGCTTTGATAAACGTTCCGCTTCTTCACTAATAATTTGGGTATACTCTACACGTTGTTGCGTCGTTAACTCATCATATTGTAATAGTTTAGCAAACCCTTGAATCGAGGCAAGTGGCGTTTTTAACTCATGACAAATATTATTCATAAAATCTCGTCTTAAGTAGACAATAGCACGCAGCTCTTTTACCATTTTATTAAACTGAATCGAAATCAAACTAATTTCATCATGCCCTTTCTCAGGCAATTCAATATCAAAATTTCCATTCGCTACTTGGTTCAGACCATTTGATAATTTTTGTACCGGTTTAGCTAATTGCCTTGCCCCAACAAGCATTAACACAAATCCAATCCCCGCTGCAATAAGTAGTGAAATTCCAATCGGACGATGCACAATCGTATTAACAACGATCTGTTCATCCATCAAAATTAACAAATACTCCTCTTGATTTTTTATAACCGTCCTCGGTAAGAATCCCTTTTCTGTTATAACCGTCCTCATCGTGTTCTCACTATTTTCTAAGTCAGCTAGAATTAGACTTTGATGCTCTTCAATCACGCCCTTTAACAATCGCTCCTTCAGAAGGTCCATCTCATCTTCGTTAAAATATAAAAACTGATAAGATGGGTTATCAATGAGCGGAATAATACTTTCTAGCGATAAATTCGTTTCGTCTTTAATATTTATAAACGTATTCGCAACGCCTTGTTGATTTTCAGTCAACTCATCTTGAACAATCTTTTTCCCAATCGTTTGCATGATTAAAAATGAAAAAAAGATCGACACAATCATTAATGACGTGAAGACTAGAAATACTTTGACTTTCATTGTCGTACAATATTTTTTCATAGACTCTTCACCACTTTATAGCCGAGCCCTCTAACCGTGACAATTTCAAACTCTTGAAAATGACTCAACTTATCACGCAATCGCTTAATATGAACATCTAT
>DNGE01000006.1 GCA_003486705.1 Bacillota bacterium | reverse complement strand
GTTGTCTTAGGTGGAACAGGACTACTCGTCTTGACGTGGTTAAAATTATTGGTCTTAGCAATGATTCCTGTTATCGCGGGCATTGGCATTTATTTGAATAGTCGAAAGAATGAAGAGGGATAACAAATGAAAAAAGCAATCATGATTATGAGCTGTTTGCTCATTGGGGGACTTGTTACTGGTGCTATTGGGCAAAAGACAGAAGTAGCAACCGTCGAAGCAAAAGCAGTAACAGCAGTAGCACATAAAATTGCCTATACGTATGATCGCCATGTTGCACTGGCATTTGAACCAACCGTCGAAAACTTAATGGCTGATTCACAGGCAGTTGTGCAAGTCCGTGTTTTGAGTCAAGGCGCAACGCGGCTGGCAGCTGATGGATTTGGGGAAACCGCGTATGAAGTCGAAATTTTACAACAGCTTAAGGGGACAATTACAACTGAGCAAATCACCGTTTATCTGACTGGTGGTGAGCTAAAAATTGCTGATTATCTTGAACAAGCGCAACAGGTAATTCCGGAATCATTAGCAAAATCAGGTTTACAAGCAACACCGATTGAACAACAAGAGGAGTATATTGCGTTTGCTAGTGAATCAGTAGCACAATTAACCGTTGGTGATACGTATGTACTTGCCATCAATCAACAACTGGATAGCTCTGATTATCTCGTTTCTGCACTTGGATATGGTGTTTTTGAAGAAATAACAGCGAAAACATATGCCAATCCAGATACAGGTGAACGGATCACACTTGCTCAATAATGTATGAAGTCAACGAGACGAGTAACGGCACAAAGAAATGATAAAAAATTGCAATTATTAAAAGCTGATTCCACTATTGAAGTGGAATCAGCTTTTTTGTTTCGGTGGAGTAATAATTAAGTGATTGAAAATGATTATGTAACTGGATGATAGCATTTTCCTTTATTTAATTTTAATATATTGAGTTCAAATCATGCCTTACTTAATCAACATGAAGAGAGGGTACCTAAAAAAGATAATCATTTGTTAGGTACTATTTTAAAATTTTAGCGGAAAAATTGGCCATTGATCTAAAAACATATACATCATCCTTTCTGTATACTATAATTTTATCAGAAAGAAGTGGTTAAATGAACAATAAAAATTTTATTGAACTTAAGGAAATAGGTCAGACAATTCAATATTTTCGTGAAGGCAAAAAGCTATCAATTAAACAGTTATGTGGAAATCAAATCAGTGAAAAAACCATTAGAAATATTGAAAAGGGCCAATCAAATCCTAGAATTGAAACACTATTTTTTTTATCTCATCAATTAGGCATTAGTTTAAATGATTTACTTTCGAGCAAGCAAAATAAATTAATTAACCAGTTCAATAGCGAAAAAAATTGTGTTTTCAACAAATTCAACAATAATGAAAAATCAGAAATACTAGTATTCTTAGAATTCATTTATGAATTAGAAAAGGAAATTTTTCCGATTGAAGTTGCGCAAGAAATTTTTTTATATAAATTAATTTGTGAGTTTTTGATTCTGAAGCTAGAAGAAAAAAATATAGATGAACAACTTTGTGAAAAAATCAGAAATTTTTTTCAAACATATAAATTTCCGAAAATTTTGGAACCGAAAGATGTTTTATTGGTAACGATATACCTTCAATCTATACCCAATGCGTTAGATATGAAAGAATATATGGTTTTTCAGCAAACACAAGCATATAATGATAATATAACAGTTAGATATCGTGAAAATATTTATTTATTAGAAAAAAAGCAGTATCAAAAAATTATTGATATGACTCAACCGCATTTTTCTCAGGCGAATATGCATGCTACGATTGCAGTGACGATAATGATATATATCCAAGTTGCTATTGCTTATCAAAAATTAGATAATATTGAAAAAGCGAATGAGTATCAAAACCATGCAAAAACATTATTACGTTATTTTCCAGATGATCAATTAAAAAAGACAATAATGAATATTCAAAAAAAATACGTCTGATAAAAAACAAGGGAATAATTATTCCCTTGTTTTTTATTTTTCAGAATTTAAAATTAAATTATAACAAAAAAGGAGGATTTGCGCGAGCATATGTGTATAATGAAACATCAAAAATTACTGGTGTAGCAACATCGATTATGCCATAAAAAAGAATTTATAAAGCAATAGAAATTTAGTAGAACATATTCTTTTTAAGGTTCATTTAAGTGTGATGTTTTATACTCAGATTATCCAAATAAAGGGTGAAAATTTTAGCGTTGCGACATTTACTTGGGAAGCTACAGTCGATGATGACAGNNTTTAAAATTAAATTATAACAAAAAAAGGAGGATTTGATATGTTTAAAAAATTAAGTGTATTAATGTGCAGTGTGTTTTTATTGATGGGAGTGCAAATGGTAGATGCAGCTACAGTTAAAAATTCGACAATATTATATGATGGTTATTTAAAAGTAGAATTAACAATTGATGCACCTTATTGGTCATCTAAAGCGGGTTATACTGGATATAATCCATATAATTTATATCGCATTTCCGTTGAAAGTAACGTGCCTGGGAGCGGCTATTGGATAACTGATGCATATAATAACTATCAAGTTACTGATGGTGGATCAAGAGCCACAGCTACAAAAGGAGGATTTGCGCGAGCATAT
>DNGE01000098.1:17166-21045 GCA_003486705.1 Bacillota bacterium | reverse complement strand
CTAATCTTATTATTAATGACATCAACTTGTTTAATAAAGGAATGTTCTGTGATTTCAATAATTAGGTAGCTTGGGTCAATATTAACCTCTTGTATAATTTTAGAAATAGTTGAAACAAAGTTTTCCTCTAATATCGTATCAATGGTGAAGTTAACTGAAACGGGAACTAATACATTCGTTTCGGTATGAATAACTTTTAAATGCGATAGCGCTTGTTTTAAAATCGTATAATCAAGTGCGCTTGTTAAGCCAAAATTCATAATATCGTTTAAGAAAAAATAAGGAGATAAATAACCTTTTTCAGGATGATTCCAGCGACAAAGTGCTTCCAAGCTAATGACGTTATTACTCATTGCACTAATAATCGGTTGATAAAAGGGTTCAAATTCACCATTTTTAATGGCATTTTCTAGTTCAAAAAATCGTTCTTTTTGAACATCGTTATTACTACGAATCATTTCTGTAAACACACAATAACTGGCCTTGTGCTTATATTTATAATCTTCACGGGCCATTTCTAATGTTAGTAAAAGATTTGTTAGGTTTAATTTTTTATGCACGTAAAGATCGTTTTTATCATTAATCGGCAAAATCCCAGCAATGGGTGTGGCTAATATTTGATATTGTTTGATTTGATAAGGTGTTTCTAATTGAGTAAATAAATTTTCAATATATGTCGTGACCTCAGTTTCTGTTAACCCATAGACAATTAATAAAAAGGTGTTGTCTCGAATCATTGAAAAGAAATGATTAATTTTTAAAATCTGTAATGAATTTTTAATTCGGTGTGAAAAGCTAATCATTAATAAATCACCAATATCGAATCCAAATGTTTGATTAATTTTATTGAGATTTCCAATCTTAAAAGCAATAGCTGAAGCGTGTGTGTACTGTAGTTTTTGTTTTGGATGTTTCTTTTGTAAATATTTTTCTAAGGCGTGGATATTACTATTTAGGATTATTGTATCAAAAGTAGATTTATTATAGTTATATCGCATAAATAGACCCAAAAGTATTAGCAGTACAATAAATGTTATACCCACACTAAAAAAAAGGATAAGATAATAATTTTCTGTTGTGTATAATGTAGCCATTGCTATACTCCTTATATGGATAATTTTGTAGAATTAGTTTCGCTTTCATTATAACATACCCAATTAATGTAAAAAAGTATTTTCATGAAGTAGTTCTATGTTTACTATGTGTTTTGTATAAATATGGTTTTCAAATTTACATAAAAATTATTGTCATGTATAATAAGTTTTAGATTATTAATTAACTATCCGTTTTATACTTGGTTCAATTTAGGTATCGCCAAAAAAGGAGTTGTTTTTATGTTTTCATTATTACTTAAAAGAAGTTTTGCATTTTTAATTGATGCTATTATTTTAACGATTATTTTTTATGGTAATGCTGTTTTTGTTATGGTTTCTATGTATGATACGATAATCGGTGTAGAGTCTGTTTCAATTACAACGTATGTCTTTATGATTATGTTACAACTGTTTTATGTGTGTATTTACTTTATTTATTTACCAATCCGCATGAATGGTCAAACATTAGGAAAAAAGGTATTTAAGATAAAAGAAGTCACACAAGGTGAAGGTGAATTAATCGTTTCTGATTATTTCAAGCGCGATGTTTTACTAAAGTTCTTATTGATGACCATGACAGGGGGCCTAGTTCTTGTGTTAAATGTTATTTTGTTTAGCTATCAACTAGTTAAGAAACAAGAATTAAAAGCCTTACACGATATCATTATGAAAACAAAAGTCATGTCATTTAAGTAACATAAGTACTAACATGAACGGGGGAGAAAGATGGAGTCATGCCAAACCGTTATGGATTTAATTCAAGAACTAGAATCATCATCTCAGTTTATTTCAATACAACTCAAATTATTGCCGATCATCTTAATAACATGTCTTTACGCGTATGTCGTATATAAGTTAGTAAAACCTAAATCACTACTTAGATTTTTTATAAGTGTTAGTTTTATATTTTATCTATTAAATGTGTTTCGATTAGCTTTAATGCCAATGCCAATTAATGAGGAGTATATTGCATTATTAAAATTAGAAGTGAGTTGTGGATTAGTTGAATCGCGCCGTCATAATTTTACCTTTTTTGATTATATGAAATGGGGAAACTTATTTCATTACACAACCATTGGAAACTTTTTTATGTTAGCACCGCTTGGCTTTTATTTACCGTATTTGTACCGCAAGCAGAAATGGAATATTGTTAGAATATTTAATTACGGATTTGGAATTTCTTTAAGCATTGAATGTATACAATTACTATATAGCTACATAACAGGTTATATTTATCGAGGGTTTAATGTTGACGATTTAATGTTAAATACATTAGGAATGCTTGTGTTTTATATTGTTTATGTCATCTTTAAGCTTATCTACAAAGTAGTATTAGTTTTATGTAGATAAATTACGTTTATCAAAGAAAGTAGATGAGCATAGCAGATGATTAATAAATAATTGTGTTAGCTATAATTTTGATAAAGGTTTTCAATTAGTATTACTACCATATTGAATTGAAAAATTCATTCTTTGATTTATTTTGATAAATACGATATATAATTTTAGCAGCCTTGTCTAACAGAGACTAATAAATAGCAGCAAAAGCTTAAGATGAATAATCTTAAGCTTTTTTTACATGCAGTGTATTTATTTTAAATAATAGGTGAAAGGATTTAATTTGATGAATAACCACATCTAAAACCACAGACTTTAAATTCTATTTTTCGACACCTAATGAAAACGTTACCAATATAGAGCGTTTAATAAAATTTTCTATGAGCGACATTATTTGACTAACGACTACATAAATCCTAGGTTGTGAATAAGTGAAAGGATTCAAATGTAAAAAAAGCAAACGGTTACACAGTGGGTGGATATACTTTTTTTAAAAAAACAACTTTACAAACATAAAAATTGTAATAAATTTAGCAAAACTTAAAAATGGTAAAATAAACCTAAATTTCATAGATGGCATTGTTTATCGTAAAGAGGGATGCTAAAATTCATATTGTAAGCGTTTGATTTTTGAATTTTGATTTCGTGTGGTGTTAAAATTGTTAACCACCCATTCGGCTGCGTTCAAATTCTGAATCTATACGTGAAATAGGTGATCATGTTCTTATCAGATGATAAGAAAAAATTTGGGAGGGTTTAGTTAATGAAAAATTTTAAATTTTTATTAAGTCTTGTTCTTGTGGCAGGTTTAACACTTGCTGGATGTAGCAGTGGAGGAAATGATACGTCAAGCGAAAATACAGATAACTCATCTGGTCAACAAACTGACGAAAAGAAAGAAATTACATTAATGCAAAACAAACCTGAAATTGATGCACAATTAAAAGCATTTGTTGCAACATATGAAGAAGAAACAGGCGTTAAAATTAATGTAAAATCGTGTGGTGGAGATAGTTGCCAATTAGGAACACAGTTAAAAGCAGATATTGCAGCAGGAGATGCACCAGATATCTTTGTAATTGATGGAGTTGCTGCATATGAAGAATATAAAGATTTAATTTTATCACTTGATGGAGAGCCATGGGTATCTGAAACAAGTGTAGCATTTGAAAATGAAGGAACAGTATACGGATTTCCTGTTTTCATAGAGGGTTGGGGATTAGGATATAATGCGGACCTTTTAGCTGAAGCTGGAATCGATCCAACGACTTTAACTAATTATGATGCTTATGTAGCAGCATTTGAAAAGTTAGATTCTATGAAAGAAGAGTTAGGACTTGGATGCGGTTGTTTCAATGGCGGCAGGGGCTGGTATGGAATGGGTAACACGAGACCATAACATTAACTCATATTTATCTAATGGATTAAGTCGTGATGATCTTTCGGA
>DNGE01000098.1:3817-17129 GCA_003486705.1 Bacillota bacterium | reverse complement strand
ACGTTTCACTGAATATGCTGAGTGGGTTGCTTTATTATTTAAATATGCAGACCAAACAATCTTAACAACAGGTAACTATGATGATCAAGTTGGATCATTTGCAAATCAAAAAACAGCATTTATTCACCAAGGGAACTGGATTGAGCCAAACTTAACTGAACTTGGAGCAGATTTTGATCGTGCTTATGCGCCACAAGGTTCTTCAAAATCCGTAACAGACGGAATTTTTGTTAGTGCCCCATCATGGTATGTTGTGAATAAAGACTCTGAATATATTCAAGAATGTAAAGATTTCTTAACGTATTTAGGATTAGATTCAGCCGGACATGATTTTGTCATTAATGATTTAGGTGCTGCTCCAGCGTTTAATAATGTTGAAAATAAACCTGAAAATTCACCATTAACGATGTCTATTATGGAGTGGGCTGAACAAGGAAAAGCATATGCTTGGAATCAGTATTACTTACCTGAATCTTTCCGTGAAGCATTAGGTCCGATTTATAGTTTATTAGCTCAAGGACAAATTGATGTTGAACAATTCATTGAGATGATGGAGGAACAATTTGCAACGTTAAAATAATGTAATTTGTATGTAGTCAGGGAGTAGGTTAGATTAGATATTGACTAACCTACTCTTTAAACTATGTATTAAAAAAAGATGTCTGTTTAATGTTTTCATTCAATGAGAGGGGAATTTAATAGATTTTTAAATATCACATTATTCAGAAGATATATAAAAAGGGGGAGACGTTGTGGATAAACTATTGAAAAATAGAATGAGTGCAAGTCAGGTAGACAAAACAACAGTGACCAATACGAAAAGTTTCTCAAAGAAAATAAAGAAAAACATTGTGTTCTGGTCATTTTTATTTCCAGTATTGTTTGCTTTTATCATGGTTATTATAATTCCATTTTTTATGGGATTGTATTATTCATTTACTAACTGGGATGGGATAAAATTTACGGAGTTTGTAGGGCTTCAAAATTATTTAAATATTTTTGAATCAGATGTTCGGTTTTTACATTCAATCATTGTGACAGTTGTTTATACGATAATGAACATTATTTTCGTTAATATTGTATCATTTTCATTAGCATTACTTGTTACACAAGGATTAAAAGGACAAAATATATATCGTGTTGGATTCTTTATACCAAACTTAATTGGTGGATTAATTTTAGGGTATGTTTGGCAATTTATTTATAAATCAGTATTACCTGGTGTTGGGCTAACATTTGGTATGGAGTATTTTGCTAATAATATTATGCTAGGATCACAAAATACAGCGCTACTAGCACTAGTTATTACAGGGACATGGCAATATGCAGGGTATATTATGATGATTTATGTTACGGCATTACAAAACGTTCCGCGTGATTTAATTGAAGCTGCTGGAATTGATGGGGCAACAGCTTGGCAAAGACTTAAGCATATTACGATGCCAATGGTAGCACCAGCATTTACAATTACGTTGTTTTTAACATTAGTTAATTCATTTAAGCAATTTGATGTGAACGTATCGCTAACAAATGGTGGACCATCTATCTTATTTATGGAAAAAGCGATTAATGGAACTGAATTGTTAGCTTTAAATATTTATAATGAAGCGTTTGTGAGTCGCCAAATGGCACTAGGACAAGCTAAAGCCGTTATCTTCTTCTGTGCATTACTTATTGTAGCGCTGATACAAGTTTATATTAATAAGAAGAAGGAGGTTGAAATGTAATGCAAAAGAAACCAGTTCGAATTTTCTTAGAAATTTTAACGATTATCTTGTTTATTATTTTCTTATTACCTTTTGTTTTAATTATTATAAATGCAGCTAAAAGTAACGCATTAATTACGACTGATCCGCTTGCATTACCTGAAAGTTTCGGTAATCTATGGGAAAATGTTAAATTAATTTGGACAAGTGAAAATGTTCAATTTCAACAATCATTATGGAGTTCGCTTATTATTACAGTAACCTCTTTATTTTTTATTACCATTTTCTCAGCAATGGGAGCATGGGTCTTAGTACGCACTAAAACGAAAATATCAAATATTATTTTCTTACTATTTGTCGGGGCAATGGTTATTCCATTTCAAGTTGTTATGTTCCCACTGGTATCATGGTTTAGAACTATTACAGAGGTGACTGGTATTCCTATGTTACGCGACTATATTGGGATGATCTTTGCCTATATTGGATTTGGGGCTCCTCTTTCGATTTTCTTATTCCATGGATTTATTAAATCTATTCCATATGAGTTAGAAGAGGCGGCTGAAATTGATGGATGTAATAAGGTTCAGACATTTTTCTATATTGTTATGCCAATTTTAAAACCAATTTATATTACTGTTTTAATATTAAATGGAATTTGGATTTGGAATGATTTCTTATTACCGTTATTAATTTTAGGAAAAGGAAATTCAATTCAAACAATTCCACTTGCTGTTGCGAACTTTGTGGGGGCATTTGTTCGTCAATGGGATTTAATTTTAACAGCTGCTTTAATGGCAATGGTTCCAATCATTATTTTATTCTTATTTGCACAAAAGCATATTATTAAAGGAATGGTGGAAGGATCAATAAAGTAGGTATATTTAAACAAGAGAGTAGTGGGGGTGTCTGTCTATTATTCAGATGAGTTTGTTTGTTAAATGACTAAAATAAATGGTTTGTATTATATTCATTACCGTAAAATGAAAAAACTATTGCTTATTTTCATTTTGAATTGAAAATAAGCACTTTTTAAGGGTTTTTCTGTAAATTTTATTGACTTTTTACATGTTAAAGCTTATATTAAGTATGTAAAAATTAAACATTTTTCTCGTATATCGTCGGAAATATGGTCCGAAAGTTTCTACCTACTCGCCGTAAATGAGTAGACTACGGGATTCAATAAAATGGGAAATTAACTTTTTTTAAGGTGTATATTAAGTTGATTTATCTTTCATTGATTCCAAGTAGGAACTTTCAACAGCGTTGAAAGTTCCTATTTTTTTTGCTTTTAGTTAGAAGTAAAAAGGTAACGAGTTGAATGAAATAACTTTGGGAGAGTGACTAAAATGAACAAATTCTTCAAATTAGAAGAACGTGGCACAACGATTTCAAAAGAGTTTATCGCAGGTTTAACAACATTCTTATCAATGGCTTATATTATTTTCGTTAACCCGGATATTTTAGGTGCAACTGGAATGGATACAGGAGCTGTGTTTACATCAACTATTTTAGCTGCTGTTATCGGAACATTAATTATGGGGCTTTTCGCTAATTATCCTGTTGCTTTAGCGCCAGGAATGGGGATGAATGCATTTTTCGCTTTCACAGTTGTTTTAGTCATGGGATTTACATGGCAACAAGCATTAGCAGGTATTTTTGTTTCAGGAATTTTATTTATGTTATTATCAATCACAGGGGTACGTGAATTAATTATTAACAGTATTCCACAAACATTAAAATATGCAGTTGGAACAGGAATTGGATTCTTTATCTGCTTTATCGGATTACAAAATGCAGGGATTGTTGTAAATAACGATTCAACTTTAGTTGGAATTGGAAATTTCTCAGATCCTAATGTTTTATTAGCTGTAATTGGATTAGTTATAACTTTAATCTTATTAGTTCGTAAAGTACCAGCAGCTATTTTCTTTGGAATGGTTGCAACGGCTATTATTGGTTTATTTATGGGAGTTGTTGAGTTACCACAACAATTAGTCGCAGAAATTCCAAGTTTAAAACCGACTTTTGGTGCATTATTTGAAGCACTGCCTTCATTATTTAATAAAGATATGATTACTGTTATTTTTGCTTTCTTATTTGTTGATTTCTTTGATACAGCTGGAACATTAATTTCAGTTGGTTCTCGTGCTGGATTAATTGATGAGAAAGGTCATTTAATTGATGGAGATAAAGCGTTATTAGCCGATTCAACAGCGACTGTCATTGGAGCTGTTTTAGGAACTTCATCGACAACTTCATATGTTGAGTCGTTAACAGGAGTTGAAGCGGGGGGACGTACAGGATTAACGTCAGTATTTACAGCGTTATTCTTCGGATTAATGTTATTCTTCTCACCGTTATTATCAGTTGTAACATCAGCAGTAACAGCGCCTGCTTTAATTGCAGTAGGGGTATTAATGGCTTCATCATTAGGTAAAATTGAATGGGAATCATTAGAAACAACAGTGCCTGCATTTGTTACCATTATTATTATGTTATTAGGTTATTCAATTGCAGAAGGAATTGCAGCAGGATTCTTATTATTCCCAATCATGATGGTTTCGGCTCGTCGTCATAAAGAAGTAAGTCCAATTATGTGGTTCTTGGCAGCTGTATTCTTATTACATTTCTTTACAAAATAATCAAAAGACATTTAATAATTAAAAATGTACGCTTTATCAGATTGTTAATGACAAAGCGTCATTTTTTCTATATAATCACTAATAAGGATTTTTTGTCATATTTCCTTGGTAATTATCGAAGCAAAGTTTTATCATACTAACAAAGAGGTGAATTCAATGCAACACGATCAAATTATCGTATTAGATTTTGGAAGTCAGTATAACCAATTAATTGCACGACGTATTCGTGAGTTTGGTGTTTACAGTGAATTACGTTCACACAAATTAACAGCAGAAGATATTAAAAAAATGCCTAATGTAAAAGGAATTATTTTTAGTGGAAGTCCAAATAGTGTTACTCAAGAAGGAGCTTTTACTGTTGATCCTGAAATTTTTAACTTAGGACTACCGATTTTAGGTATTTGTTATGGAATGCAATTAACGTCACATATGCATGGTGGAAGTGTAGAACGCGCTGAACAACGTGAATATGGTAAGGCTGAAATTACTATTAAAAATAGTAATAAATTATATGCAGATACGCCTGAAGAACAAGTTGTATGGATGAGCCATGGTTATCATGTAACAAAATTACCAGAAGGATTTGTCGTGGATGCAAGCAGTGACTCATGTCCAATTGCAGCGGCGTCTAATGAAGACAAAAATATTTATTTAGTACAATTCCATCCTGAGGTTCAACATTCAGTGTACGGAAGTAAGATTTTAAATAACTTCATCTTCAACGTGTGTGATGCAAAAGCAAACTGGTCAATGAAAAATTATATTGAAGATCAAGTTGAAAAGATTCGTGCTCAAGTTGGAGAAGATAATGTTTTATGTGCCTTAAGTGGTGGGGTTGACTCTTCAGTTGTAGCAGCATTAATTCACCGTGCCATTGGTGATCAATTAACGTGTATGTTCGTTGATCATGGATTATTACGTAAAGGTGAAGCAGATAGTGTTGTTGAAACATTTGATGGAAAATTCAATATGAACTTCATTAAGATTGATGCACAAGAACGCTTTATGAGTAAGTTAAAAGGTGTATCTGATCCAGAACAAAAACGTAAAATCATTGGTAATGAATTTGTTTATTGTTTTGATGAAGAATCAGCTAAATTAAAAAATATGAAGTACTTAGCGCAAGGAACTTTATACACAGATATTATTGAGAGTGGAACGGATACAGCTCAAACGATTAAATCACATCACAATGTTGGTGGACTACCAGAAGATATGGAGTTTGAATTAATTGAGCCTTTAAATACGTTATTTAAAGACGAAGTTCGTCAATTAGGACTTGAGCTTGGATTACCAGAAGAAATTGTTTTCCGTCAACCATTCCCAGGACCAGGACTTGGAATTCGAGTTCTTGGAGAAATTACAGAAGAAAAATTAGAAATCGTTCGCGATTCAGATTTTATCTTACGTGAAGAAATTAAAAAAGCGGGATTAGAACGTGATGTGTGGCAATATTTCACAGCTTTACCGAATATTAAATCGGTAGGAGTTATGGGAGATGAGCGTACTTACGATTATACAGTGGCAGTTCGTGCGGTAACCTCAATTGATGGAATGACATCAGATTGGGCCCGTATTCCATTTGAAGTATTAGAGAAAATCTCAGTTCGTATTGTAAACGAAGTTGCACATGTTAACCGAGTGGTGTACGATATTACTTCTAAACCACCTGCAACAATTGAGTGGGAATAATTTATTTAATAAAGAATATATAAACGGGACATTCGTGAGTTATTATCACGAGTGTCCCGTTTTTTTGGATTATATTGCTAACACAATAAGTCAAAATCTACAAATTAAATCTTAAAAGTTTAAGCATTTGTAAAATTTCAACGAATTTTTTAGATGAGATGTTAATGAAGAATAGCTTTTTGAATTAATTATACATGATTTTGTCTAAAACCATTTTAGATTTCTATAATAAAGTTAGTTATTAAATGAGACCATTATATAAATTGATATAGGGATATTGAAATGGAGAGATAAATAATGAATGGAAAAGCGACGGAAGCACAATGGCGGTCCTTGCTTGATGTCATACAACAATTTAAAGAAGTAAAGCCTTGGCGATATCTTGATGAACAAGATGTTTTTGTTGTAAGAGATCCTGAAACAGGCATGGAAGTTTATTGTTGTGTGGTTGGACCTGATGGCATTCATGAAACGTTTAGCGTATATTTAGGTGCTGAAGGAATAGATAGTTATTGTAAGATGATAAACCTGGATCAAAGTAGAATCTGGCACCCAAGTTATTTGAAAACATTATTGAGTCAGAAATGTTTTATGTTAAGTTTTGAAAATGAGTTGCATATTGATGAAAAGACTCGCAATCAGTATCAAAGTCTTTACTATGATTTTAATGGGCAACATGCTTATCCTAAATTGAGTGAGTATGATTGTGGGATGATGCCAATTCCTTTTTATAGTGGGTGGCAGTGTACGTTAATGACTCAAGCTTTAATGCTTTGCTTAAAGGTTGTTAAATTAATACAGACACAGGCAATAAATATCTCGTTTGATTTAGAGGAGTTACTTTGTTTTGAGTTTGATGAACAATTAGGCTGGCAATATGAATATGTGCCAAAAAGTAAGTTGAAAAGTTGTCAAAAGCAAGAATTATCTTATGAAAATGATATTCAAAGTTATAAGTTGAAAAAATGTCCACAATCGCACTTAACATTTGAAATGATTCAGTTTATTTTACCTGATGCGGTACGAGATTTAGAACATGAGCGTCCTTATTTCCCATTAATTACGGCCTTAATTGAGCGTGATAGTCGCGATATTTTATTTGCAGAAATGGGATATAGTACGAAGGAAAGTAAAAAACAGATGGTTGGTAAAATTGTAAATTTCATGCTGAACGAGTTGAGATTTCGACCGTTGCAACTAGCAGTTGATGATGAAGAATTGAAAGATTATTTATTCGGTTTATGTGATAAAACGGATATAAAATTATTGTTTGAGGAAAAATTAGAAGTTGCCTACGACTTTATGAAAGAAGTGTTACATACAGAAGATGAGGATGAAGAAGTGATGGCAGAGCAAAGACAACAAGAGAGAATAGAGTTAATGTTAACGACAACTAAACAAGTTTGTAAGTTAATTACAGATTCAGATTCATTATCTAAAAATTTAACACCATTTGCAAGAGAACAGTTTTCGAATGTGATTGAATTGTTTCAAGTGACAATGGTAAGACATTTTAATGAATATGACCATGAATGGACAGTAGCTAATTTTAAAGTAGCGCTAAATGAGATTTTGCCGAGTCTGTTATACGATGAAGAAATGGCAGTTCTTCCGCTCGTTTTAACAGAGTATTTGGGGATTTTGGGGCAAGCAGGCGTTATGAATAACTATGAACAATTTCAAGACATATTACAAGAAATGTTGGATATCCATATCGAGAAACAAGGACTATTTGATTTAAATTTAACATAAAAAAAACGAGCCAGCGGCTCGTTTTTACTATTTATTTTTTAGCTCCAGGTCGTTTAACAATAACATATTGTAAGATTGTCATAATTGATCCTGTTAAGAAGTATAATCCAAACGCAAAGTTTGTTGCAAATGTAATTGAGAACATTGCGAATGGGAAGTAAATATTCATAACTTTCATCATCGTATTATTAGCTGCAGCACCAGGTGCATCTTTTGATGTCGGCATTGATTTTGACATCATACGTTGTGACACTAAAGTTAAACCAGCAACGATAATAGCAAGAATAATATTTGCTGTAGATTGTGTTGTTGCTAAATCAATTCCAAAGAAGTTTGAGTCAACATTTTGAATTAATGGATGACGATAAATTGCTTGATAGAATGCAAAGAAGATTGGCATTTGTAAGAATGGAAGTAAACATCCCATCATTGGGTTGTAGTTATATTCTTTATATAAGTCTGTCATTTCTTTTTGCATTTTAACTTGAGATGCTTGATCTTTTTTGTTTTCGTATTTCTTTTGAATACGTTGCATTTCAGGTTGAATAACTTGCATTACAGCCATTGATTTGTTTGATTTAGCGTAGATTGGCATTAATACTAAACGCACAAGTGCTGTTGCAACGATAATGGCAAACCCTAAGTTGCTATTAAATAAATTGTATAAGAATGTAATGAACCATGCTAATGGGTATACAAATACTGTTTCCCATAATCCACTTGCAGTTTCTTGCGTAATTGGTGTGTTGTCAATACTACATCCTGTTAATAATCCGAAAACTAATAATAAGCTTAATGTTAAACCTAATTTCTTTTTCACGTTTTATCCTTCTTTCCCCTAATCCATTTGGTAGTATATTTCAATCATATTATGTTGATTTTTAAATAGGTACAATACCATTAATTATAAGTGAAAATTATAGAGAAGTACAATATAAATTCTGTAAAATTAATAGATATTTACTTAATTTTAATAAAATTTCAGAAATCACTTTCAAAATACAACAAAAACTTCTTCTAATTTTTCTTAAACCACGGAGCATCTTCTTTTCTATACACTTATCTAGGATATTAAATTATTACTATTTTATGTATATTTAACCGAAATTTAATTGTAAAAGTTACTAAAAAAGGTGAGGGATTAATTATATACTGAAGTAAAGTGTTGTTGTTTACTAATAGATTAAGTTGATTTCTTTGCTTAAATTTGAACCGCATATTAGCTAATGGATGGTGCCATTTTAAATCTTCACTAAAGTTGAAAAATGAACGTCTTCATTATGTGCACACATTCCATTCCGTTAGCTGTGTAAAACATCTCTGTTTCTATATATATAAGGAATAAGGTAATTTGTCTGTATTTTTTACAACAATTATATTTAATATTTAACATGATTCTCTCTTGAGCGACATATTATTTAACTAAGGACGATGTGTCTTAGTTAAAGGGGTGGTTGTAAATGGGGAATGCGAGTGAATTTGAGTTAAAACGTTTATATGATGCAGCCATTGCGTTTAAAGATTTGAAGCCTTGGATGTGGATGTACGCATCTCAAGTCATTGTAGTAAAAGATAAGGAAACAGGAATTGAAGGTTTTTGTAGTGTGATGGGGATGATGGGAGAACATTTCTCGTTATCTGTTTACCTTGGACAAGAGGGGTATGATTCTTACCGATATTTGTATGATAAAACAAACTTATGTTACCTTGATCATGTCTTTTTAAAAGGTGAGGTAAGAAGACATTGTATTAGTGTAAGTTTTGAAAGTTTAGAGGGGGTGACGGAAGTTGACATTGCTCAAGCGAAGGCGCTCGGCTATGATTTTAATGGTGCAAACCAATGGCCGCGTTTTAGGTATCATGAACCCGGATTATATTCTTGGTATATTGAAGAAGACTGGCAATGTCAATTTTTAACAGAAGCATTACGACAAGTTATGATTATGGCAAGGTTACACCGACGTAAGAGTATTGATATTCCAGATATATCTGATGATAAATATTACTTGCGTTATGTTGAGGATAATAATTGGAAAACAAAAATTATTGAAGCAGCGCCATATAAAGATGGTAAACAAGTAAAATCCGTTTCATTTGAAAATAAGTTTTTAGCATATAAGCTCAAAAAGTTACCTCGGTTTGCCATTACGTTACAGGCAATTCAATTTTATATGCCAAATCCAGTCATTTTAGAAGAAGGTATGCAACCTTTTTATATGTTAATTACCGCCATTGTCGATTCAGAGGAAGGACAATTATTTTTCTTAGATATTCAAGAAGATCGCGTGATTAATGAAAATGGAGTTTTAAATGCATTAGGAAATCAGTTATTACAAATTGGAGTTAGACCGAATCTAATTCAAGCTGAAGATGAGGAGTTGTTTGCTCTGCTTAAAGATTTTTGTAAAGAAATTGAAGTGGAACTTGAGCTAGAAGATGAGGTTGAGTCGGCTCATGAGTTTGCGCAGTATTTGTATGATGAAGTAGGTGTGAAGACAGAGTCTGTATTAGAAGAAGAGAATGATGGTGATATTAAACGGCTGACTCATTTTACGGATCAAGTTTATGAATTACTATCTGAACAAGGAAGTTTAGATGAGCTAGCAATTGGTGCTCGCCACTATTATAAAGAGGTGATTGAAACATTTGTTTTAGCTATGTATACGTTAAAGAATCAATTACCAACAGAGTGGACCCCAAGTGAAGTTAAACATGTTTGTTTGACTGTATTACCTAAACAATTATCAACAGAAGCATTAAAAGAAGCAAAAGTAATTTTAAATCATTTTATTAATATATTAGGCGAGGATGATGTGCTTAAAGGATATAAGATGGTCTTATTAGTTATTAATAATTGTATCTAACAAAAAAAGGTGAGAGCTTCCGCTCTCACCTTTTAAATCATTATCCTAAAATGCCAAGTTGATTTAAGAATACAACAGCAATTAGAACAGGTGTTACAAATTTTGCTAAGAAAATAAAGACATTACTATACCATGGTTTTGCACCATCAACTAATAATTCACTTTCAACATCTTCTTTTTTCATTCCCCATCCAATAAATAAAACAATAATTAAACCACCAATAGGCATTAAATAGTTAGCCGTTACGTTATCTGCAAAATCGAAGAATGTATTTCCAAAGACTAAGACATTGCTAAGTAATGGTGTGTTTGATAGTGCACATAAGGCACCAGTTACTAAAATAGTTCCTGTAGATAATAGCGTTGCTTTTTTACGCGTTAAATTTAATTCTTGCTCTAAGTAAGCTACAATAACTTCAAGTAATGAAATAGTTGAAGTGATGGCTGCAATCGCTAATAAGGCGAAGAATAAACCACCGAATAAGTTCCCAAAAGGAATGTGATTAAACACATTTGGTAGAGTTGAGAATACTAAACCAGGACCTTGTGTTGGTTCGAGATTAAATGAGAATACAGCAGGGAAAACAGCAAGTCCAGCAAGTAGAGCAACGACTGTATCAGCAATTGAAATAGCGACAGCTGTTGAACCTAAATTATCACTTTTTCCAATGTATGAACCGTAAGTAATCATGACACCCATACCTAGACTTAACGTAAAGAATGCATGTCCAAGTGCTGTAAAAATAGAATCGGCTGTTAATGCGCTAAAATCTGGTTTAAATAAGAAGGAAACGCCATCCATTGCATTTGGTAATGTTAGTGAGCGAATTCCTAACACAAGTAAAATAACAAATAATAATGGCATTAAAATTTTTGACGCTTTTTCAATTCCGTTTTTAACACCGAGTAAGACAATACCACCTGTTAAAGCAATAATAATGACTTGATAAACAATAGGATTATAACTTGTAATAAATGATCCAAACATATCGCCAATTTCACCTGGTGTTGCACCAGCAAAAGCATTTGTTAAACTTAAAAGTAAGTAGTGTAAACACCAACCTGCAACGCATGAGTAAAATGAGAAAATTAAAACTGATGTAATTAGTCCCATCCATCCCGTTAAGAACCAAGGGGTATTTGGAGCTAATTTTTTAAATGAACCGACTGCATTTGCTTCAGAACGACGTCCGATCACAAATTCAGCGAGCATGACAACAAGTCCAATTAAGACAACGCATCCAATGTAAACCATTAAGAAGGCAGCTCCACCATTTGCTCCAGTAATATAAGGAAAACGCCAGACGTTTCCTAAACCGATAGCGGATCCAGCCGCAGCGGCGATGACACCAAATTTTGATCCAAATCCATCCTTGACTGTTACGTTTCTTGTTTCTGTGCTACTTGTTACAACATTTTTGTGTGCTAAACTCATACTTTCTTCCTCCCACTTTGTTAATTTTTTTAATTAAGTTGCACCTTGTCCCCAGCATCTTAATTATAGTTGTGTAAATTTTGTGTACTTTTTGGTAATTAATAGCATTATAGCATGTTGTAAAATTTTTACAACCCCAATTTTGAAAAAGTTTCAGAAGAAAACTCATGAGTTAGTAAATAGTAAACATAGATGGTAAAAGCGGTGGTTAAATCATGTAAAAGTTAGTTACTGTTTTAAGTTATTAGGCGAAAAGTAGGGGATATTGTATAATGAGACTTAAAAAAGAAAGAACTAGGTGATAATCATGGAGAATTATTTTGAAAAAATTGTTTCATTTTTAGATGATGAGCTAGCTGTGGATAGTAGTGGACATAGTTTAGATCATGCGTTGCGTGTTTATCAGTTAGCTAAACATTTACAAGGTACTGAGGGGGGAAATGCGACGATTATTAAGATAGCGGCGCTTGTTCATGATGTGATTGATCCGAAGTTATTTAACGATGTAAAAACACAAAAAATTAAGTTATATGCTTTATTAGAAACGATTGGCTGTACGGAAGATGAATTAGAAAAGATTTTTTATATTATTGAAAACATCTCTTATAAAGGGGGCGGCGGAGAAGCGGTCGATACGATTGAAGCACAAATTGTCCAAGATGCTGACCGCTTAGACGCGATTGGAGCGATAGGCATTGGTCGGACTTTTATGTACGGTGGTGCCCGTGGATCTAAAATGTATGATGATAATATTTTGCCGATGGAATTTGAATCAGAAAAGCAGTATCGAGAACATAAAGGAACGGTCTTAAATCATTTTGATGAAAAATTATTTAAATTAAAAGACTTAATGAATACGAAAACAGGTCGCGAGATTGCACATGAACGACATAACTTTATGGTTGCTTTTGTTAAACAATTTAAATCGGAATGGCATTTAAATAAATAAAAAAAAGCGACAAGATGCTACTATTTGTTCTAAAAGACCAAAATCAATGCAAAGAGTTGACAAATATAGGTTGATAACCTATAATAGTCGAGAAAGCTTTAATTCGGTCCCGTGAGGCTGAGAAGAACACGTTTAAGTTGAATATATCATATTTATTTTTTGTGGTATTCGTGTATCCTCTTTTAGCCCTAAACTAGCTAAAAGAGGATTTTTTTTATCCAAAAACACGAATCCAAAAACGTGAACGAATTTAAAGCAATTAAAATCTAGGG
>DNGE01000098.1:0-3609 GCA_003486705.1 Bacillota bacterium | reverse complement strand
CGCACTTTTCACCCTTATAATTAGGAGGAATTATCATGAAAAAGCAAAAGTTAGTACTCGATGTTCATGAAAAGCCAAATACACTTCATTGGATTGCCTTAAGTTTACAACACGTTCTGGCTATGTTTGGATCAACTGTGTTAGTCCCGATGTTAACAGGATTGCCAATTAGTTTAGCGTTAGTTTCATCAGGAATTGGAACTTTATTTTATATTTTTGTGACAAAAGGGAAATCACCTGTTTATTTAGGGTCATCATTCGCGTATATTGCACCAATATCATCAGCCTTAGCACTTGGAGCTGTTATGAATAGTGAGGGCGTAATTGAAAGTGGAGCAAACTACGGAGCAGTATCAGGTGGATTAATCATGGTCGGACTTGTTTACATTATCATGGCGATGATTATTAAATTTACAGGAACAGCTTGGGTTAATAAAATATTACCGCCAATTGTCATCGGACCTACGATTATGGTCATCGGATTATCTTTAGCACCAACGGCAGTAAATATGGCTTCAGAGCACATTATGGTTGCGTTAATTACTTTATTAACAGCGATTATGGTGTCAACGTATACAAAAGGATTGTTCCAATTACTTCCGATTTTTAGCGGGATTGTCGTGGGATACATCGCTTCAATGTTCTTAGGATTAATCGATTTTTCTCAAATGGCTGAGGCAAGCTTCTTCCAAATGCCAGACTTTGCATTCTTAAAAGCGACACCTGTGTTTAACTTAGAAGTTGCTTCTATTATGATTCCAGTTGCGTTAGTGACAATGACTGAACATATTGGCGATCACTTAGTTTTAGGTTCAATTATCGGTCGTGATTTAACAAAAACACCTGGACTTCACCGCACTTTAATTGGTGATGGAGTTGCAACAATGCTTGCTGGATTTATTGGTGGGCCTGCGAATACAACATACGGTGAAAATACAGGGGTTATCGGATTAACAAAGGTGGCTTCTGTTTGGGTCATCGGACTGGCTGCAATTTGTGCCTTATTCCTTGGGTTTATTGGAAAGTTTACAGCGTTAGTTCAAACGATTCCAACGCCAGTACTTGGTGGTGTGAGTATTTTATTATTTGGAGTTATCGCATCAAGTGGAGCTCGCGTCTTAATTAATAATAAAATTGATTTCTCAAAACAACGTAACTTAATTATCGGTGCGGTTATCTTAGTTGTTGGAATCGGGGGAATGACGTTAGAAATTGGATCAGTTACTTTATCAGGAATGGCATTAGCAGCAATTATAGGTGTAATCTTACACTTAATCTTACCTGAAAAAGAAGCATCTTATGGACCAAGCGCTAAAGCTTTAGAAGTTGAATTAGAAATTAAGATGGAAGAAACAACAAACAATGCAGTATCTTTGAAAACTAAAGCAACAAACGTATAAAAAAGTCAGCACCTGCTGATTTTTTTTAGAAATAGAAGTATCCAAAAAATGTTTAAAATAACAAGAAAAGGAATGATTTTGATGAGTACTGTCGAACATTTAACAAGCTTAACGGATCTAACAGTTGAAGAAATTATGACTATTTTAAATGAGGCAAATGACTATGCAAAAGGAATAAACATCCCAGATTTAAAAGGGAAAGTCGTTGCAAATTTATTCTTTGAAAATAGTACACGTACCCATTATTCATTCAAAATGGCACAACAACGTTTAGGAATTCATACAATGGATTTCTCAGCTGAAACATCAAGCGTTCAAAAAGGTGAAACCTTATATGATACCGTTAAAACGTTTGAAGCATTAGGGATTGATGGGGTTGTGATTCGTCACCCAGAAAATAATTACTTCGATCAATTAATTCCACACTTAAACATTCCAATTTTCAATGGAGGAGACGGAAGTGGAAATCATCCAACCCAATCGTTACTTGACTTACTAACGATTTATCAAGAATTTGGATCATTTGAAAACTTAAAAATTGCCATTGTTGGGGACATTGTGCACTCGCGCGTTGCCCATACAAATATTGAAGTCATGAGACGTTTAGGGATGGACGTTTACCTTGTTGCACCAGAGCAGTTCCAAGAAGAGGGGTATACTTGGCACGATATAGATGCAGTACTTGAAGAAATGGATATTATCATGTTATTACGTGTTCAACATGAACGACATGACAAAGGAATGAACTTAACAAAAGAACAATACCATCAACAATATGGGTTAACAGTGAAACGTGAAAAACAAATGAAAGAGCGTGCGATCATCATGCATCCAGCACCTTTTAATCGAGATGTGGAAATTGCGAGCGATGTCGTAGAATGTAGCAGAAGTAGAATCTTCAAGCAAATGGAGAACGGGGTATATGTGCGCATGGCCGTTTTAAATAGATCATTAAATCAGTAACTAGAACAAGAATTTTTAAAAATAGAGAATTTTACAATAGGGATATGTAGTGTGTGTTATTCAAATCGTTTTATAAAATTTAAATAAGGAAGTGATGTCACCATGATTCTTTTAAAAAATGGAAAAATTGTTAATGAACAAAATGAACTAGTGAATGTTGATCTTTTAATCAATAACGGAATCATTCAAAACATCGCTTCAGACATTAGTTGTGATGAAGCACAGGTCATTGAGTTAAATGGGAAACTCATCTCACCTGGATTCATCGATGTACATGTTCACTTACGTGAACCTGGCTATGAGCATAAAGAAACTATTTTAACTGGGACAGCGGCTGCTGCCGCTGGTGGGTACACAACGATTGCGGCCATGGCCAATACAATCCCAGTACCGGATAGCGTTGAAAACGTCACACAAATTAATGACTTGCTAGACAAATCAGCAAGTATTCGCGTGCTACCTTACGCGTCAATCACAATGGGTGAGCGCGGAGAGGAACTCGTCGATATTGAAGCCTTAAGTGAGCAACACATCTTAGGATTCTCTGATGATGGGCACGGCATTCAAACCGCTGGGATGATGTATGAAGCAATGAGACGCGCAGCGGCGGTGAATAAACCGATTGTCGCGCATTGCGAGGACAATAGCTTGTTATTTGGCGGGTATATTCACGCAGGTGAGTACGCCAAAGCAAACGGGCATAAAGGGATCCTTTCTGCTAGTGAATCTGCACAAATCGCTCGCGATTTGATGTTGGCAAAAGAAACGGGTGTGCATTATCACATCTGCCATATTTCAACAAAGGAAAGTGTTGAGTTAGTGCGTTTTGGTAAAAAGCTTGGGATCAATGTTACAGCTGAGGTAGCGCCGCATCATTTAATTTTAAGTGATACGGATATTGTGGATGATAACACGAACTACAAAATGAATCCTCCGCTTAGAAGTAGTGAGGATGTTGCAGCGTGTATCGAAGGGTTACTAGATGGAACGATTGATTGTATTGCAACAGATCATGCGCCACATACAGAGGATGAAAAAGCGCGCAACTTATTTGAAGCGCCGTTTGGGATTGTGGGATTAGAAACAGCCTTCCCATTAATGTACACACACTTTGTTAGAACAAATAAAATGTCATTAAAGCAATTGCTACAATGTATGAGTCAAAAACCGGCTGAAATTTTTGGGTTGCCTTATGGGTGCTTGAAGGTTGGAGCCTGCGCTGACTTAACAGTAATTGATTTAAATA
>DNGE01000182.1:3047-4932 GCA_003486705.1 Bacillota bacterium | reverse complement strand
TGTCAGAATGACTGTCGCTTTAATACAAATAAGGGAAGGGTAGTTCTAAAAAAAGGAATACAATCTGTTAATTAAAAAAGTCAGCAAATTTTATTTGCTGACTTTTTTATTAAGTATAAACTATCCTTTACTTTTTAAAGTTTAATACGCCTCTGGCCGTTGGATCAACGGATTCAATTTGCTCTTGTTCATTATATGAAATGACACCTAACATAAACGAACACCCAATAAGTTCAAAATAAGAAGTATGATCTGAAAACTCAATTATCATTTTTTGTTTATTCAAAATGGCATGACTACAATAATTCTGGAAATCAGAACAATCATTTAAGTCAAAAACAACTTCAATAGATAATATATTATCATTGTCTTCAATCAAAGTATAATTATCTATTTTATAAAATTTATCAATCATTAATTTTGACATAGTCTTACCTCATATTCTAATAAGTAAATGGAATTTCAACGTTATTATCAATATACATCAGTGTTTCAGCGCTATTTTTCAAAACTCCACGCATCACACACACGATCACTAAAAAGATAACTAAACTATAAACGACGCTCAAACCCAACAAATATACGCCCTTGATACTGAAGCGTTCCTTCGTCACCCTCAATCATATAACCAAACTTCTTACCAGGTACAAGTAATTCCAAACGATCCCCACCGTAAAATTCAAACGTCACATAATAACTCGTCGATGATGAGTCATGCATATGACCATTATCATGATGATGGCGAGAAACGTTTGTTCGCTTTGCGATAACCTTAGCTTGAACCGACTCAATTGGCTTCGCCTTATCCTGTGCATACTCAACCCCTTGCTTAATAAACATCGAAATCACAAAGATAAACCCAGCAATAATAAGCAACGGCACAATCGTAAACATCACATCAATAAATGGATCACCCGAACCACCAAAAAACATAACTATTCCCCCTTTTTAAACTAATCCATTTCGAAACGCAAAAATCGCAATTTGCGTGCGATCACGTAACTCTAATTTATATAATATGTTCGTCACATGATTTTTGATCGTTCCCTCAGATAAAAATAACGCCTCACTAATCTCCTTATTACTAAGACCATTTGCAATTTCTTTAATAATTAATATCTCTTTCTCGCTCAAACGGTACGAATTCTCAAACGCAGGTTCCTTTGCACTTGCAGCGGGAGTGCTCAAAATTTGCGACGCCACATCCGGATGAATCACAACCTGATGAAGCATCGCCGACTTGATTCCCTCATGAATGACCTCATGCGAACTATCCTTTAACAAATAACCCGAAGCACCGTACTGAAGCGCCTCATAAATATAATCAGAATCCTTAAACGTCGTTAAAATCAACACCTTAGTATGAGGGAAGGCTTCCTTAACCAAGCGCGTCCCTAAAACCCCGTCACACTCAGGCATTCGAATATCCATTAACACTAAATCTACCGAGTGAGCCTTGCAAAATTCAAGCGCCTCATACCCATTACTAGCAGTGCCAACAATGCTCAAATCATCAAAAAGCGACAACATCATCGATAATCCGTTACGAATCAACAACTCATCATCCACCAGCAACACCTTAATACGTTCCACCATAATCACCTCCATAACGCTTAGGAATGCGCACACTCAAACTAAAACCTTGATTGACTTGAGTATTGTAAGACACTTGCCCGCCAAGTTCCGCAACACGTTCGCTCATACTCGTAAGCCCAACTCCTTTTACAACATTTGAGCACCCCAGCCCATTATCCTTAATATTAACACTTAATGTATCATCCTTAAACGTCAAAATAACAAAAACTTGCGTCGCCCTCCCATGCCTTGACGCATTAGACAACGATTCTTGAATAATACGATAAAGCACAAGCCCCTGCTTAGAACT
>DNGE01000182.1:2187-2747 GCA_003486705.1 Bacillota bacterium | reverse complement strand
GCGCACGTCATGATAGCTAAGCTTAATAAACTCGCGCAGCGTTTTAGCCTGTTCCGCTAACGGCGATTGCGCCTTCGCCGCAACCGCCTCCATGGCATTTAGCTGAATCATTGCCGTTGAGAGGGCGTGTCCCACGCTATCATGAATCTCACGCGAAATCCGATTTCGCTCCTTCAACACCGCAAGCTCCGAGATGGAGCTCGCATATAATTCAAGCTCTTCATTCGCATGGCGCAACTCCTTTTGAGAAATACGCAACTGATCATATAACAATTGGGCGTCAAATTTTCCATCCTGCTCATACTTAATATAAAAACATAATCCACTCATCATCACAAAACAAAGATAAATCGCAACCTGATTAAAATCAAAAAACAAAATCAGTAAACACAAACTCACAATAGAAACAATGCTTGTGGATACATTGCGCCACTTTGTAGATAGAAGCATAATGCTATCAAGCATGGTCGGAATAAAATAAAATCCAATAAACCCTTTAAAGAGCAAGCCAATGAGTAGCAGTAAGCAAACCTCAAGCATTAACGAACCAAACACATACC
>DNGE01000182.1:0-1929 GCA_003486705.1 Bacillota bacterium | reverse complement strand
ATGTTTGTATTTAAAACGAAGATTGAAATGATTAAACAAATCAAGCTCATATATCGCACCACAATCAGTATATTTTTTTGTATCATGGAAACCTCCTGCTAATTACTATATTTTCCATTTTATCATGGTAGACCTAAAAGCGGGAACCAAAGTTTAGAAGAAAAGCATATTAAAAACAATCCAATTACTATAGGCTAATGATTAGAGCATGCTTAAAAGTATAACCGCATAAGATATGAATAAGAGAGTCCTTACTTGATACGTGTCCGTTAATTGATTATAATCATAGTATAAGCAATGACAACTCAGATTAACTTAAAGGAATACGTAAATGACGAAAACATTAAAAGATTTAAACTTAGAGGATGACTTCTTATTTGCAAAAGTCATGAGTGATAAAGAAGTATGTAAAGAGTTTTTGGAAAAGCTACTCGATATTGAAATAACAAAAATTGAGATGCCTGAAAATTAAAAAACAATTGATTTATTACTTGAAAGCAAAGGCATTCGCTTAGATATATATGTTAAAGATGAGAATAACACAGTATATAATGTAGAGATGCAGCGGGGGAAACTTCGAAATCTTCCCAAACGGTTAAGGTATTATCAAGGTAACATTGATCTAGACTTAATTAATAAAGGTGAAGACTACAATAAACTAGCCAAAAGTTATATTATCTTTATTTGTACCTTTGATATGTTTCAAAAAGGAAGACATAAATATAGCTTTGAAACAGTATGCAAAGAAGACAGTAGTGTAAAACTAATCGATGATACAAACAAAATTATATTAAATACAAAAGGCGTTCTAAACGATTTAAGCGAAGAACTCATTGAATTCTTAGAATATATCGAGCATTCAGATGATCAAACCGCTAAAAAATCAAAAGGAACCCTAGTTAAAAATATACATAACAAAGTATTAAAAGTAAAAAATGATACAAGTGTGGAGGTGGAATTCATGACACTACTCGAACGTGATCGTGAGAAGATAGAAGAGGGAAAAGCTGAGGGAAGAGCTGAGGGAAAAGCTGAAGGTATACAACTAACTAAAAAAGTATTTAAGTTATTTAACCAAGGTGAAGGAAGTAGTAACATTGCAAAGTTATGTGGAATAACAGAAGAGCATGTGCAGGAGATATTAGAATAGTATAAAGAAAGTGCCAATAAAGGCACTTTTTATCATATGAATTTTATAAAAGGTAAAAAATGATGCAAACGTGGAGGTGGAATTCATGACACTACTCGAACGTGATCGTGAGAAGAAAGAAGAAGCAAATATTGAAACTGCTATTAACTTATTAAAGTTAAATATGTTAGAAGAAGAGACGATTGCAGCAAGTGTTGGATTACCACTAGAAGTTGTTCAGAAATTAAAGCGAGAGATAGCAGAATAAAATAGTTTAAGTGCCTATATGACGAGGCACTTTTTATTTTGCTCTGAGTAGTAAATCGTTTGAAATTTTGCTATTCGCTATTAATACCTTTTTTATATCAAATTTTTTGTTTAATTTGTCAAAAACGACAAAAACTATAAATAAAAGGGATTGTTTTATAGATAGGTGGTGTCTAGGATGAATCAATTAGAAAACTTAAAAATAGGTTTAGTCTTATCCGGTGGTGGAGCTAAAGGCGCATATGAAGCGGGAGTCATAAAAGCATTGTGGGATCTTGGATTAAACAAACAAATTAAAGTCGTATCAGGTACATCAATTGGCGTCATCAATGCGCTCATATTTTGCATGGATGATTTGAGTATAGTTGAAGATGGATGGAACTGTATAAATTACGGGCACTTTATGAGTTTAGACGAGACCGTCGGCATTGTCTTATCCAACTTATTTCCTAAAGCAAAATCCCATCAAGCATTAGATGCGATAGAAAAAGCCCAACAACTAGCCGGTGTGATTTCCCAAAAAGGCGTGCGCA
>DNGE01000057.1:13434-15868 GCA_003486705.1 Bacillota bacterium | reverse complement strand
AGCTCACCTTTGACCCACTTAACCGATGTCAAAGATCCAACAAAGTTAACATATGTTGAGTAACTATTTTTGACCCATTTATCAATGATTAATCCATTTTTATTTAAGTCATAAATATCTGAAACGACATTTGTATTTTGATAAGTTGTCGTCACGTTTTGGGTACCTAAATACACATCATTTGTAAAACTTCCATTTAAGGCATCAGATTTAATTTTTGCCTGATAAATGACGGTAATGTACTGTCCAGGATATAGCGAACCACTTGCTAATACTTTTATTGCCTTGTAGGTGACGCCATTTATGGAAACAGTATAATTTAAATCTACGGTTGGAGCAGCCGTTAGGTTAGGGGCATTAGTTGTTGAAACGGATACTAAACTAATGTTTTCTAATTGAAGCGGTAAAACATCAATGGCAATCGGATCAACATAGTTACCCGTTGCCCAGTTGTTATTTTTAATGGTAAAACTATAGGTAACAATGCTGTTTGGATTATAATTTGCAATATTATTTGTTGTGTTTTTAACGCCTTCTAACCACGGCATTGGCGAAATAATGGTAACAGTACGGGAGGCAGTTTTAGTCACTGTAGCATAATTTGTTTTATATCCATAAAGTGTAGCACTATTAGATAAATTATACGGTAGCGTTGGTGTTGTTAAGACGGTTCCGTAGAAGTGAATTTGTTTATTTTGAGCAAACGTAACATCAAACCCATCCACGCCATTTGTGAGCGAGTATTTAATAGTCGTGACGTATTCATTTGCTACAAGTCCTAAACTGGAAACATTTAAAGTAATATCATTAGGGTTACTAAATGGTGAACCTGTCCAAGTACGATCAGTAGCGTTTAAGTTTGTTTGATAATAAAGGGTGAGCGAGTAGTTACCATTACTAAACGACCCCGTTGAAAGACTTGTAAGGCGATAATAAACAGGAAACGTATCTCTTAGTTCAAAACGGTCGATTAAGACGTTCCCTTGGTTCTTAATACCTGAAATAATATAGTCAATTGTTTGTCCAATAGAATATTTATCATTTGATGTTCTCGTCGTTTTGCTAATTGCACCAATGGCGACGTTCACGGACGCAAACCCATGACTGAAAGTAGCTGTTTTCGTTTGTTGTGTCATTCCGATAGGCGTCGCGTATGCTATCGCAGAATTAGTCACGGTTGAGGAAATCGTTACTGTATTAGCAGGGAATTTAATTTTAACGGTTACTGTTTTTTTACTTCCTACGTTAATCGTGCCAAGATCCCACGTTACTTGTTGATTTTGATACACACCTCCACTTGAGGCTGAGACAAATTCCGCACCTGTTGGTAGTGTATCAACAACTGAAACAGTTGTTAAATTTAGTGCTCCTAATTGATTTGTATTTCCGGTCACATCAATCCCGTACTCAATAATAGACTCAATGGTTGGTGTTGCAACAGGAGAGTTTTTATATTTTGTTACTGTCCAGTTTGGCGTAATTGTTTTAGGGGTAACGGTGACAGAGTTAGAAAGAGTTGTTAATATATTTGTACCGGTTGCCTGTACGGAATTGACAGCGACGTTCGCTTGCCCATTAACAAATTCTGCTGTACTACCTAATGGAAATTTAGCTGTAATTCGTAACATCCCTGTTGTTCCAGCTACAAGTGGGGAGTTCATAGTAAAGGTAATAATATCTTGATTATTAACTCTTGTCACAGAAACAGATTGAACATCAGGTGAAGAAATATAAGATACGTATTGTATTTGAGTAGGCAATGTATCTTTAATAATAATATTCTGTGCATTTTCAGTTGTACTCGGATTAGCATATAAAATAGTATAGGTAAATGTGTCGCCAATAAGGACTTCGGTCTTATCCACATTTAACTGTAAGTTTATGGTTGCCATTATTCATCCTCCTTTTTAATAGGGTGCAAAGAGTTATGAATATACTTCTTTACAGTATAGTATATTTAAAAGGAATTAAATGGCATTAGATATTTGTTTAGTTTATAATAAAAAATAAGAAGTATGTCATTTAATCAAGAGGTGCTTTTGAATATTTAATTAGATGTGCTCGAATATAAAAGGATGCGCAACCGTTAAGCAAGATAATCATTTGTTTTATAGTCAGATTAGTTACAAATGATTCTTGTCATGTTATAATAGTTCACAAACTTGGTTAAATCTAAGAGCATTGTAAAAGATGTTAACACGCTAAAAATTGTGGATATATAAACTAATGTTAAGATAAAAGTGGTGATATAAATGGAAATGTATGAAATTCGTGCTGAGATTAAGAAAATGTCGGAACGTATTGAACAATTTTTTTCAAGTTTAAATGTGTCGGCAAAAGAAATAGAAATTAAAGCTTTTGATGATCAAATGCAAGCTCCAGGATTTTGGGATGATCAACGCGAGGCGCAAGTGGTCATCAATGCAGCAAATGC
>DNGE01000057.1:0-13142 GCA_003486705.1 Bacillota bacterium | reverse complement strand
GAAGATTTACAAGCTGAGCTAGAAGAGCAAATTAAAGATGTTTCAGGCGCGTTAAATAAATTTGAGTTAGAAATTTTATTAAGCGGACCTTATGATGCTAACAATGCGATTATTGAATTACACCCAGGTGCAGGTGGAACTGAGTCTCAAGATTGGGGCGAAATGTTATACCGTATGTACACGCGTTATGCTGAACAAAAAGGGTTTAAAGTTGAAGTTTTAGATTATTTAGTTGGTGAAGAAGCGGGAATTAAAAGTGTGACGTTTAAAGTTAAAGGGACAAATGCCTACGGTTATTTAAAAGCCGAAAAAGGCGTTCACCGTTTAGTTCGCATTTCACCGTTTGATTCTGGCGGACGCCGTCATACGTCATTCTGTTCTTGTGATGTCATGCCAGAATTTACAGGTAACATCGATATTGAAATTCGCACAGAAGATATTAAAATAGATACATACCGTGCAAGTGGTGCAGGAGGTCAGCATATTAATACAACTGATTCTGCCGTCCGTATTACGCACATTCCAACGAATGTTATCGTGACTTGCCAAAATCAACGTTCACAAATTAAAAACCGTGAAGCGGCCATGGAAATGTTAAAAACAAAATTATATCAACGTAAGCTTGAAGAACAAGAGGCTGAACTTGCAAAAATTCGTGGTGAGGTCAAAGAAATTGGTTGGGGAAGCCAGATTCGTTCATATGTTTTCCACCCATACTCATTAGTTAAAGATCACCGCACAAGTCATGAAGTCGGAAATACACAAGCGGTCATGGACGGAGATTTAGACGGATTTGTTGACGCCTATTTGCGATATAGTATTGATAAATAAGAACACCATAGAATATTTAACCACTTGAGGAGGCAACTATATGAAAAAGATTCCAAGTTTCACTGTCAATCACGATGACTTATTAAGAGGGATTTACGTTTCAAGACAAGATGCAATTGGGAATGAAATGGTAACCACATTTGATATTCGTACCAAATTACCAAACCGTGAACCCGTTATGAATACAGCTGAGATTCATGCCATGGAGCACTTAGCGGCAACATACTTACGCAATCATCCACAAGAAGCGGATGACGTTGTTTACTTTGGTCCAATGGGATGTCGTACAGGATTTTACTTAATCTTAAAAGGTGATAAAACATCACAAGATGCTGTTCAGTTAATCACTGAAACATTTGAGTTTATCGCCAATTATGAAGGTGAAATTCCAGGCGCTAGTTCACGTGATTGCGGAAACTTCTTAGATATGAATTTACCAATGGCAAAATATGAAGCGAAGCTTTTCTTAGACAATACATTAAATCAATTAACAGATGCAAATTTAAATTATCCAGCATAATAAAACAAGAGTGCTTGATTTCTTCCTTACGGGAGGAGTCAGGCACTTTTTTTTCTGAAATATTAATATTTTATTAAAACTTAACACCATCTTAACAATCGAGTTGTTAAATGGTTAAAAACTTACAGTATATGAAAAAATTACCACCCTATAAAGCTAAATATAACCATTTTTAAGGTACTACATCTTTCTAATATATGATAAAATATTATAAGATATGAATAAAATCGAAAAAATATCAAATAAAACGACATCATGAATTTAGTATCCATTAAAAATGGAATAACAACAACACTTAATACTGAAGCGCTAACATATAATTAGTTTTATGGGAAAAAACACAGTGTTTTTCTTTAATTTAGTTTATATAGAAGATAAAGGGTTTTAAATGCTCAAAATATTATAAAATTATCCGTTGTAATTGTTGGTAATTGTCGAGCGTTGAAAAATATAAGTCTGTTCTTATGATATAATGATGTATAATCTCAGGAGATAGGTGGGGATAAAAATGATTGAATTTATTAATGTAAATAAAAAGTATGTCAATGGTGTCATTGGCCTTCACAATATAAATAATACGATTGAAGACGGTGAATTTATTTTTATTATTGGACCGAGTGGTGCCGGTAAATCAACGTTTTTAAAAATGATTAATCGTCAAGAAAAAGCTACAGGTGGAAAGATTATTGTTAATGGGAAAGATGTGACGAGTTTACGTCGTACAAAGATTTCAAAATTAAGACGTGAAATTGGGGTTGTTTTCCAAGACTTTAAACTGTTAGATAAAATGACAGTCTACCAAAATGTTGCCTTTGTCTTAGAAGTTATAGGACTTCCACGCGAAGAAGTTCGTCAAAAAGCAATTGATGCTTTAACAAAAGTTGGATTGCAAAATAAAATGAGATTCTATCCAAATCAGTTATCGGGTGGGGAACAGCAGCGTGTTGCGATTGCTCGTGCTATTGCAAATGATCCAAGCATTATTATTGCGGATGAGCCGACAGGAAATTTAGATCCAGAAAATTCAAATTTAATTATTTCAATTTTAAAAAATCTAAATGCTGAAGGTAAAACCATTATTATGGCGACACATGATCATGAATTAATCTTCGATAAAGATTGTCGTGTATTAACGATTGATCATGGAACAATTTTTAATGAAGAGGTGAAGGGATATTATGAAACTAATTAGAACGTTTTTTAGACAACTATCCCGATTCATTCGTGATGGATTTAAAAGTATTTACCAGAATTTATTTATGTCAGTGTCATCAGTTATTACACTGACTATTACGTTAAGTTTATGTGCAGTATTCGTATTATTCGCTTATAACACAAGAGAATTTACAACACAATTAGAAAGCGAAATTAAAATCTTCGTTGAATTTACAAAGGAAGCAACGGAAGAAGAAATTGAGCAAACAATCGAAGCTATTACAAACGATGCGTATGTTGTAGAGGTCGACCATTATACAAAAGAAGAAGGTTATGAAGACTTTATTAGTCGTATTTCATCAGATGATCCTGAGCTAGCTACTTTCTTTGAAAGTACAAGTGATGAGAATCCATTAGTGGATTCATTAGTTGTGACAACAGTTGACGTTAACCACGTCGATGCAGTTGCTAAAACAATCGAAACAATGGATCACATCGATTTTGTAGACTATGGTGAAGAATCATCACTAGCATCATTTGCAAATATTACAAATATGATTCGTAAGATTTTCTCTGTTGTCGTGCTCGTTTTATTAGTCTTAGCCGTGTTCTTAATCCAAAATACAATCAAGCTAACGATTTACGCACGTCGTCATGAATTAGCAATTATGAAATTAGTTGGAGCATCTGCAACTTATGTGGTCGTTCCATTTGTGATTGAAGGATTAATAATCGGTATCTTTGGTGCTATTATTCCAACGTTATTAACAGTATATGGTTACCAATGGTTATATCAAGTCATGGAAGGCCAAATGGTTATTCCAATGCTTCAATTAATTACACCATTACCATTTGTTTATGAATTAGGATTTGGGATTGCAATTATTTCAATTGTTATTTCATTAATCGGAAGTTATTTAGCAGTTATTAAGCATGCATTAAAAGTTTAAGTAAAAAATAGACTTTTGAAATAAAAATGAACACTCAACTTTACTGAAAGGGGGAACAGTAGTGACGAAAAAAATCATTTTACGTGTCGGAATGCTTGTCAGTCTTTTCATAACCACAGGGCAAGCCTTAAATATTGAAGCATCTGTTACGTGTACCACACAGGCACAATGTGACGCCTTAATTAATGATGCAAAAGATCAAATCTCAGGACTTACTGATCAACAAAACCAAACACAAACTGAGTTGGATGAGGTTGAAGATAATTTAGGCGCAATTTTAGATAAAATTGATGCAACTGAAAAATCTATTTCTGACTTACAAAGTAAGATTAAAACAACAGAAATTGCAATGGTGAAGGCAGAAGAAGAAATTGCAGCCTTAGATATTGAAATTTCAGAATTAAAAGAAGTTGTTGGAACACGCATGCGAGTGTCTCAACGTTTATCAAAAACAAATACAATTTTAGATGTTTTATCAGAGTCTTCAAGCATCATAGACTTTATTCGCCGTTTACAAGTTGTTAACCATTTTGCTGAAAGTGATTCACAAAAGATGGATGAACTAAAAGAATTAGTCACTCAACAACAAGCTTTAATGAATCAGTTAAATGTTCAAAAAGAAGAACTAGCTGCGGCAAAAGTTAGTGTTGAACAAGAACAGGCTAATTTAGTCGCTTATGAACAAAAATTAGAGCAACAAAAAGCTTCATTAGTTCAAGAAATTCAAGCTTTAGAAAGCGAACGCTTATCTGCTGCTGAAATTATTAGTATTGCCGAAGAGCAAAAGAAATTAATCGTTTCGCAGACTACTGGCGGATTTGGAATTCCACTGGCAACAGGTTATGTAAGTTGTGAGTATATGTGCTATACGAACCATACAGGTATTGACTTAGCTAACTATGGTGATACGTCAACAGCTGTTATTGCCTCAGCTGCAGGTACTGTTGTTCGCGCAGGATACCATGTCGCTTACGGTAATTACGTTATGATTACACATAATATGGGTGGTAAAATCTATACAACGGTGTATGCACACATGCATACATCACCGCTTGTATCAGTTGGTCAACAAGTTTCAAAAGGACAAAAACTAGGGACCATGGGAAATACGGGGAATTCCTTTGGAGCTCATTTACACTTTGAAATTTACGAAGGATATTATAACTATCCATACGCTATAAATCCTCGTCAATTAATTAACTTCCCATCTCGTTGGTAATAAAGAAAAAGCTAATTCCTATTCATTTGGAATTAGCTTTTTCTTATGTAAAAGACCTTTATCTCATAAAGGAATGCACTTCTTTTTTGAGATAAAGGTCTTTTTAAGTACCTAGTCGATATTTGTTTCATTTTGTGTAGTAAGTGGGTTTAATTCATTCATTTTTTTGTGAAATAAGATAAAAAAGTCATAAAACATTGTCATTGATCCTAAAGTGCAGAAAATAAACATTAACTTTACAATAATCAACACGAATTCCATCTGCCTTTCATTTACTTAATTAGTATTAATATGTCAAATTAGACAAGTTCTATGCAGTATCATGTCGGTTTTTATGATTTTTCATAATAATATTGGATAAAAAGGTGATTAAAAAGGAAATGTTGTAAAATTAAGGCGAGCAGTTAAAAATATAAAATTACATTTTAGTCTTGATAGATGGTTAAATCATAGGGGAAGTGTGTTTATATTTAAATTAATTTTTGTAGTAATTGTATAAAAATTGGGTAAACTAAAATAATGCGATGTAATCAATGACAGAAATAAAAATAATTGATAAAATAGATAGGTATAATATAGAAATTTAATGGATATTATTGTAAGGGATTCAACGTGAGAGCATTGTGAGACACCGATTAAGAAAAGGAGCGGTATAGGATGAAAAAGAAAAAAATATGGATGGGAATAGGTGGTTTTATTTTAGGTGTCGTTGCAACCTTGATTGCCACAATTACGTTAAATTATAAAGGAAATACGGAACAATCAACGATTATAGCACCAGAAGTATATGGTGAGACGGCTTCTATTAATCAAGTGTTCGAGGCGTTAAAAGAGTATCATTATTTTTATGGCGGGGATGATCAAGCGTTAATAGATGGAGCAATTTCGGGGATGATTGCTGCGTTAGATGATCCACATTCAACGTATTTTACTCAAAAAGATTACGCATCATTTATGGAACACTTAGAAGAGAAATACTCAGGAATCGGTTGTGAGGTAACGAGTATTAATGGGTATACAATTATTGTTTCTGCTTTTCCAGATTCACCAGCCGATTTAGCTGGAATCATGGCTAATGATGTGGTCATTGAAGTAGATGGTGAAAATGTAGTAGGGCAAAACCTACAAGATGTGACGAATAAAATTAAAGGTCAAAAAGGAACAACTGTGACACTTGGTATTCAGCGTGATGAAAATGCTGAATTAATTAAGATTGAAGTAACACGTGATGAGATTGCACAAGAGACTGTTAAAACAGAAATCCTTGAAATCTCAGGTGAAAAAGTTGGATACTTACAAGTGACGACATTCGGTGAAAATACAGCGAATGAATTTAAAGAAGGAATTGAAGGGTTAGAAAAAGAGGGTATGACTTCTTTAATTGTTGATTTGAGAAATAATTCGGGTGGATATTTACAAAGTGTTGTTGACATGGTTGATTACCTTTTACCAAGTGGTAAAAATATTACAACCATTGAAAATAGAGATGAACAAGGTAAAACATATACAACAAGTGGTAGTGGAAAAGATTATAAAGTGACAACGTTAATTAATGAAGGAAGTGCTTCAGCATCAGAAATCTTTGCTGCAGCAATGAAAGAAGCAGGTGGGTTTGATGTAGTAGGAACGACATCTTACGGAAAAGGAACGGTTCAAGTTTCAATGCCACTTGATGATCACTCATCATTAAAATTAACCACTCAAGTTTGGAAAACGCCAGACATGAATTGGATTAATGAGGTGGGAGTAGAGCCAACGATTACAGTTGAAGCCCCTGATTTCTATTCATTCTATCAAGTGTACTTAACAGATGGAAAAACATTTGAATATGATATGGTTGATGTAGGAATTAAAAATGCTCAAGACATTTTAAAAACGTTAGATTATTCAATTGATCGTACAGATGGATACTTCAACCAAACAACAGTAACGGCTGTAAAGCAATTCCAAAAAGATCATGATCTTGATCAAACAGGAACGATTGATGCTGCAACAGCAAAATCGTTAACACTTGCGTTAAGAGAAAAAATCAAAGACAAACAATTCGATACACAACTTCAAGAAGCGTTAGAAGTTGCAGTGAAATAATAAAATTTGGGGAGTTCATATGAGCTCCCCTTTATTTATTCTTGTGAAAGATCAGAGGTGTGTCATTGTTGGGTTAAAAGAAAATTTTAAATCGTTAACATAGAATTGGTATCTTTTTATGAGTAACCTTAAGTTAGCGATTTAAGGGATTTAGGATAAAGTATGTCCATTTGATGTAAGCTATAAAAGATGAAGTTAATGCAAATAATTAAACGTTAGTTTGTATGGTATAATAGAGTTAAATACTAGTTCAGCTAAGTTTTTTAAAACTTAAAAACTTTTAACTGAACGAATTGTACTCAGATGCTGAGTACAATTCTCAATGACTTTGGGAAGGGGTATCCGATTTCCAAATAGTCTAATTTACTAAGCTTGTTTTAAAAATGTTAAAAACAGTACTGTTTTTATATAGAAGAGGTGATAGTTGTGACAACTGGTAATTTTGAAGTTTTTTCAAAATATAAGCCTGGCGGTGATCAACCAAGAGCGATTGAATCGCTTGTTGAGGGGTTAAACCGTGGAGAAAAAGAGCAAGTTTTACTTGGAGCAACGGGAACAGGAAAGACGTTTACGATTGCAAACGTCGTCGCTCAATATAATAAACCAACACTTGTTCTGGCACATAATAAAACATTGGCCGGACAATTATATAGTGAATTAAAAGAATTTTTCCCGAATAATGCAGTTGAATATTTTGTGAGTTATTATGACTATTATCAACCAGAAGCTTATGTCCCTTCAACGGACACTTTTATTGAAAAAGATTCGAAAACGAATGATGAGATTGATAAGTTACGCCACTCGGCAACTGCAGCTTTACTCGAACGTAATGATGTCATTGTGGTCGCCTCTGTCTCTTGTATTTACGGGATTGGGGACCCAGATGAGTATAAGAACATGGTGGTCTCAATTCGCGTAGGAATGGAAATTGAGCGTAATGAATTACTCTCTGAACTCGTACGTATTCAGTATCAGCGAAATGATATCGATTTCCATCGTGGGACATTTAGAGTGCGCGGTGATATTGTTGAAATCTTACCTGTTTCTCATGAGAAAAATGCCATTCGCATTGAATTCTTTGGTGAAGAGATTGATCGTATCCGTGAAATCGATACGTTAACAGGTGAAGTTTTACATGAGCGTACACATGTTTCAATTTTCCCGGCGTCTCACTTCGTAACGGGTGATGAAAAAATGCAAATTGCGATTAAGAATATTGAAAAAGAATTAGAAGAGCAAGTGGCGTATTTTGAATCAGAAGGTAAATTAATTGAAGCGCAGCGTATTGGCCAACGAACACGTTATGATTTAGAAATGATGGCAGAAATGGGCTTTTGCTCAGGTGTTGAGAATTACTCGGGACCACTAGCGTTGCGTGAACGTGGGTCAACGCCGTACTGTTTACTTGATTTCTTCCCTGATGATTGGCTACTTGTTGCCGATGAGTCTCACGTGACGTTACCGCAGGTAAGAGGGATGTATAATGGAGACCGCGCGCGTAAAGAAACGCTTGTGAATCATGGGTTCCGTTTACCATCAGCAATGGATAACCGACCGCTTAAATTTGATGAATTTGAAAATAAAATTAATAAAGCCATTTATGTATCAGCCACACCTGGTGACTATGAATTAGCTAGAACAGACGCTGTTGTTGAGCAAATTATTCGTCCGACAGGACTTGTCGATCCGATTATTGATATTCATCCATCACGTGGTCAAATTGACCATTTAGTTGGTGAGATCTACAAGCGAATTGAAAAAGGTGAGCGTGTACTTGTCACAACGTTAACAATTAAAATGTCTGAGGAATTAACGAATTATTTAAAAGAGCTTGGAATTAAAGTGGCGTATTTACATTCTGAAGTGAAGACGCTTGAACGTATAGAAATTATTCGTGATTTACGTGTCGGGACGTATGATGTTCTCGTTGGAATTAACTTATTACGTGAAGGATTAGATATTCCAGAGGTTTCATTAGTCACAATTTTAGATGCAGATAAAGAAGGGTTTTTACGTAGTGATCGTTCTTTAATTCAAACAATTGGGCGTGCGGCTCGTAACTCGGAAGGTCGCGTTATTTTATATGCGGACAAAATAACTGGTTCGATGCAACGTGCGATTGATGAAACAAATCGTCGTCGTGAAATTCAAGAGGCGTTTAATAAAGAACATAATATTATTCCAATGACGATTAAGAAAGATGTTCGTGATATTATTCGTGCAACGCAAGTTGTTGAGAAAGAAGCGAAGTACGGTAGCGATAAAAAATTAACGCGCAAAGAGAAGTTAAAATTAGTGGCAGATTTAGAAGTGCAGATGCGAGATGCTGCTAAAGCACTAGACTTTGAAACGGCTGCAACATTACGTGATGCAATGCTTGAATTAAAAGTTGAATTAGGCCTATAATAAGATTAGAAAATAAAGGTAAATAAAGTTTAAAGACATCTAAGAATTAGAGCAGAAGAAAGAGGCGAAAGATATGGAAAGTTTACGTGAGTTATATAAAGTTGGGAATGGACCATCGAGTTCTCATACGATGGGACCTGCGCGTGCAGCGCGTGTTTTTCAAAGTCGTTATCCTTTGGCAACGTCATTTGAAGTTGTGTTATACGGAAGTTTAGCGGCAACGGGTGAGGGGCATTTAACAGATTATATTATTAAAAAAACGTTAGAGCCAAGTGTTGTTGAAATTGTTTGGCGTGCTGAAGATTTCAAGCCGTTTCATCCAAATGCGATGAAGTTTATTGGATACAATGAGGCAAAAGAAGTTGTCGGGGAATGGACAGTTTACTCAGTAGGTGGCGGTTCAATTATTGAAGAAGGGCAAGGACGTGGCGATGTTGCTGCTATTTATCCACATTCGACAATGGCGGCTATTTTACAAGTATGTGAAGAAAAAGGTTGGACGTTAGCTGATTATGTGTATGAATATGAGCCGGATATTAAACCATATTTAGAAGATATTCGTTCAGTCATGAAAGAGGCGTTAGTAAATGGATTAAGTGTTGATGGTCCATTACCAGGTAAATTAAATTACCCACGTCGTGCAAAGCAATTTTATGAGCATGCTAAAAAGGATGAGAAAGATTTATCTATCTTAATTTATGCGTATGCTTTAGCCGTGTCTGAACAAAATGCATCAGGTGATATCGTCGTGACAGCACCGACATGCGGAGCGTCGGGGGTTATTCCAGGTGTGTTATTTGCAATCCAAGAGTTTGAAGGATATAGCGATGAGCAAATCATCGATGCATTAGCGGTCGCTGGTTTAATCGGAAACTTAATTAAAACGAATGCATCAATCTCTGGTGCTGAAGTTGGATGCCAAGGTGAGGTCGGATCAGCTTGTTCGATGGCTGCAGCAGCGGTTAGCTACCTTCGCGGTGGATCAAACTTACACTGCGAATACGCAGCGGAAATTGGACTTGAGCATCATTTAGGAATGACTTGCGACCCAGTATTTGGTTACGTTCAAGTGCCGTGCATTGAACGCAATGCCGTTGCTGCTAAGCGCGCGTACGACGCTGCAAAGTATGCCATGTTAACGGATGGATACCATACGATTACGCTTGATCAATGTATGGAAACGATGAAAGAAACAGGTCATGACCTGATGGCAAAATACCGTGAAACAGCACAAGGTGGTTTAGCTAAACATTTTGCTGAGTGCTAAAATGAGATAGAGATTAAATTAAAATATGTTAATCAGAAATAGCCTAGAAGATGATTGAAAAGTTACGGTAAAGATTTTATCGTGCTAAAAACTTAGCGATACTAATATATTTTTTTCCAGGTATTAATGATATAATATAGATTAAGCTTATTAATTTTGACTTGATGATCCTGTACATAATTGACGATATAGTTAAAGATAAAGGAGCGTGAAACAATGGCGAAAGAAAGTAAGAAAACAGAAACTAAGAATACAAATGGAACGAAAAAAAGAGCTAAAACAAAACCGAGTAAACGTAATATTACGTTTTACAGCATTGTGGGTATTTTAGGAATTGTGACGTTAGTGTTTGGTTTTTCTGTATTAAATTATTTTATTTTAGAACCTGGTAAGTCTTCGGGACAACCGATTTATGCTTATCGCACTGAAAATTTACCGGTAATTAATGAAGCAGAAATTGCAAGTGTTGAATCGTTTGGTAGTGGTTTAAGTGGTGTTGATTCAGTTGAAGTGACGGTACAAGGTCCTGTTATTTATTTTGATGTTCGTGTGAGTGCCTCTACAGAACTAGCAACGGCTCAAGAATTAGCAGAACAAATGGCGAATAAATTAATTGAGACAGTGAAGATTGATGAAGAAGGAAAAACAATTCATGACTTCTATGAACTTCAATTAGTTGTTGCAAATGAAGATCCGGAAACATTAGCGGAAACTAACCGTGCAAGTGAACAAGAATATATTGCACAACACGAACTTGTGATTGTCCAAAAAGCAGTTGACCGTGCGGAACAATATCCAACAGCTGATTATATTCAACGTGCGTATGCCAACTTAGAGATGTTAGATTCAGAAAGTGCAGACTATACGACTTTAAAAGCTCGCATTGATGCTTTAACAGAGTTAACGGCTGAACAAGAAGAAGCGATGGGCGAAATTCCGAACATCGAAATTGATACAGATGTGAAACCATCTGAATTAGCAGAGTACCCATCTTGGGGAACGATGAATAACGCAGAAGGTAAGTTTGAGTGGCATTAATAATACATAATATGGGGAGGCTTGAATTTTCAAGTCTCCTTCCTTTTGCTAAGCATGATTCAAATGTGATTAAATATATGAGTTGTGGTTAGATTAAGTAGTAGGTATAAAAGTGACAGATATAAAGAAAAAGGTGATCGTGATGGCAAAAAGAAAAGCACCCGTAGAGAAAAACGAGTACTATGATTTAAAGATTGAAAATTTAACGCATGATGGATTAGGTGTGGCGAGAATAGACGGATTCCCAATTTTTATTAGTGATGCTTTAGTTGGTGAAGAGGTCAATTGTAAGGTAACGCTTGTGAAAAAGACGTATGCATACGGAAAAGCGATGGATCATTTTGTGGAAAGTCCTGAACGTGTGGCGCCTTTATGTAAAATTTATAAAACATGCGGTGGGTGCCAGTTGCAACATTTAAGCAGTGCTGGGCAGCTAGAGGCAAAACGTCAAACGGTGATGAACACATTAACGCGTATTGGTCACATTGAAAATCCGAACGTGTTACCGACTTTAGGGATGGAAAATCCTTGGCGTTACCGCAATAAGACGCAAGTTCCATTTGGAAGTGTTGACGGTAAAGTGGTGGCAGGATTCTATAAAAAACGAAGCCATGACATTATTAATATGAAGACGTGTTTAATTCAAACGGAGATTTCTGATCAAATCGTAGACACGATTCGTGATTGCTGTGAACGTTATGAAATTAAACCTTATAATGAAGAATTAAATGCTGGAACGTTACGTCATGTTATTGTACGCGTTGGATTTAAAACAGATGAAATCATGGTGACACTTGTAACGCGTTCACCTAAAATCTTTAATGTGGATAAGTTAATCAAAACGTTAACTGAAACATATCCAAATATTAAATCAATTGCACAAAATATTAACCCAAAAGTGACAAATGTTATCTTTGGTGATGAAACAAAAATTTTATACGGTGAACCGTATATTTATGATGAATTAAATGGCATTCGCTTCGCGATTTCGCCACGCAGTTTCTTCCAAGTCAACCCGACACAAACAGAGGTTTTATACTCTAAAGCGGTTGAGTTTGCGGGATTAACAGGCGACGAAGTCGTATTTGATGCTTACTGCGGAATCGGAACGATTACGTTATTCTTAGCGCAAAAAGCTAAAGCCGTTTACGGTGTTGAAATTATTCCAGAAGCGATTGAAGATGCACGTAAAAATGCTGAACTTAATGGAATGAACCATGCTCACTTTGAAGTTGGAAAGTCAGAAGAAGTCATTCCTGCTTGGATTAAACAAGGAATCAAACCAGACGTTATCGTCGTTGACCCACCACGTAAAGGGTGCGACAAAACATTACTTCAGACAATCATCGAAGCAGCCCCAAAACGCGTTGTTTATGTGTCATGTGATCCATCAACACTTGCACGCGACTTAGAAATCCTAATCGCAGGTGGATATGCATTACAAGACGTACAACCTGTTGATATGTTCCCACATACAGCACACGTGGAGACAGTGGTTTGGCTAGAGAAGAAATAGCGTGGTATCAAAGGGTTTCGAGGTTTTTAGGATAATTTAATGTGTGTTTTCCCTAAAGAATCAGGAACACTAAGAGCTATGGCTCAAGTGTTGACTAGTTATATTCCCACAGACGAGAGTTTGTGGGAATTTTTTTGAATAAATGAAAACCA
>DNGE01000136.1:22384-22626 GCA_003486705.1 Bacillota bacterium | reverse complement strand
ACACAAAGTTGGTCAGTTACGCCAAAGATTAAACAACTTTTAAAAATTAACGATACTAATGAAAATAAGTTAAATTCAATAGAAGGAAGCTTCTTTGAAAATGAATTTCTTAATGAAATTGTGGAGCAATTCATTACTTTATCTGATGAAAAAATGTCGCGTGAAATATTAATCAGGCACAAACACGAACCTTGGGAAACGCTATTGTTGAAATGCGATAAAATCAGTAAAGATGCCAAACA
>DNGE01000136.1:19645-22146 GCA_003486705.1 Bacillota bacterium | reverse complement strand
CAACTGACAAGTGGTGTTAGTCATGATTTTAATAATCAACTTAATGGTATATTAGGTTATGTTGCACTCATGAAGACGATGACAAACGATCGTGATTTATTACGATATATGGATGGAATTGAACGTTCTGTGAAACATTCGACCGAATTAACAAGACAGCTATTAGCCTTTTCTCATAAGAGCGAGAATAAACGTATTAATTTAGATTTAAATGAAGTTGTTAAAGATATCGTGAGTATGTTAGAGCACACTTTCGATCGTCGTATTTCAATTGAGTCGGTCGTTGATAAAAATGATTATTTTGTTTTAGGTGATTCATCACAGTTACATAATGCTATCTTAAATTTATGTATTAATGCACGTGATGCGATAAGTGGACAAGGCAAAATCACCTTAACGTTAACGCAAGAACAAATCGATGAAATACCGAAGAATTTAATTAGTACAAATGTGACGCCCAACCAATATGCCGTATTAAAAGTAATAGATACAGGGTGTGGAATTGAACCGCGGTTAATTAATAAAATTTTCAAACCATTCTTTACGACAAAAGATGTTGGAAAAGGTACGGGAATTGGACTTGCAGCTGTTGCTGATACACTTAGAAGTCATAATGGTGCCGTTACGGTGGATTCAAGTGTGGGAAAAGGGACAACATTCACATTATATCTACCACTAAATCACGGTATAGACGAGAGAATGACTGAAATAGATATACGCCAAGGTGTAGGTAAAATCATGTTAATCGATGATGAAATGTGCAATCTTGAAATTACACACGCGCTACTTGAAAGCTTTGGATATGACGTCGTATCTTTCTCGAATCCGAAAAAAGCAATTGAATATTATGCCCAGACGCCTGAAGAGTTTGATTGTGTTTTACTAGATGTAATCATGCCTTATTTAAGTGGCGCCGAAGTGTTTGAAGCACTTAAACTAATCAATCCAGATTGTAAGGTGATATTATTAACAGGAGTAAGTGAACGCTTAGAACTTGACTTTGTGTTAAGACATGGGGTGGATGCTTATGTGCCAAAGCCTGTGGACCAGTATACATTATCAAATGGATTATACACTGTGCTTAATCCAAAACCTTTTAGCGCTAAGCCAATTTCAATGGGACGATTAAAAGAAGTAGACACCTCATTAAATTTAGAATATGCGCTCGGTTGCATTGGGTTTAATGTGAGATTATATTTAAAAATTGCTCATAACTTTAGAAAACAATTTTACTTAACTGTTGAGCGATTACCGCAGTTAGCTGAAAATAATATGCCAGAAGCAATTCGTATGGTGCATACAATTAAAGGATTATCGGCTCAATTAGGAGCAGATGAATTGTATGAATACGGACGCGAGTTAGAGGCTGCCTTAAAAGACGATAATAACTATCAGGATTTACTTCCTATCTTTTTAGAAGAATTTATTGAAGTGACAGATGAGTTAGCTAAAATTGAAAGTATAGGATCTAGTTTCTTGTAGAAGAATTACTTAATGATAAGTAATTCTTTTTTTTAGGTCTAAAATAAAGAAAATAGGGCATACTAAGTTGTAAATATGAAATTTGAGGTGTAATGATGAAGTATTTATTAATCATAAGCACTTGTTTTCTTCTTGCGACGTTTTTAACTCCGTCTGTCATGAAACTTGCTTTTTTTACAAATGCAATAGACAAACCTAATCAAAGAAAAGTGCATAAAGTTGCTATTCCTCGACTAGGTGGATTAGCGATATATATTGCATTTTTACTAGGATATATGATTTTTGGAATTAAAAACTATGCCATTAATGAGCAAGTCATTTCTTTTATTGATGCTTATTTTATTGCAAGCTTTGTAATCATTGTAACTGGAATGTTGGATGATATGTTTGATCTTCCACCGAAATCTAAAGGTTTTGCTCAACTCATTGCAGCACTAATCATGGTTCTATATGGGAATTTTGTAATAAATAAAATATACTTACCATTTCTACCAGTCATTGATTTAGGAATACTAGGCAGCCTTGTTACAATTTTGTGGATTGTTGGAATTACAAACTCCATTAACTTTATCGATGGTTTAGATGGACTATCTTCTGGTTTATCAGCTATTACTTTAGGAACAATGGCAGTGTTAGCAAGTTTTCAAGGTGAGTTATTTGTTGTTCTAATGTGTTGTTTATTACTAGGCTCTACACTTGGGTTCTTAGTACACAATTTTTATCCTGCAAAAATATTTATGGGAGATACAGGGTCTTTATTTTTAGGGTTTTCTATTTCAGTCATTTCGTTACTGGGATATAAAAATGCAGCATTTGTTTCATTTATTGTTCCGATTATTATTTTATCAGTTCCTCTATTTGATACGTTATGGGCGATTGTCCGTCGTTTGTTGAAAAAACAATCCCCATTTCGACCAGACCGCGGCCATATTCATCATCGTTTGTTAGATAGAAATTTAGGACATGTTAGAAGTGTTTTAACGCTTTATAGCATTGCTACAATGTTTTCATTCACTGCT
>DNGE01000136.1:18681-19338 GCA_003486705.1 Bacillota bacterium | reverse complement strand
GCAGAAGAATTTGACATTGATAAAATGATTGAAACGGTGATACCAAATGAAGTTGAAGAAACTGATATGACGATGAATGAGGAACCCGTTTATATCTATCAAGAAAAATAGAGGCCGATATGACGGCCTCTATTTTGTTTCTAATACTTGTTCTAAACCGACACGATTTAGATTGACTTCAATCGTATATTGAACATTAATTTTCTTCAAATAATCTATTTGATCTTCTTTTATGGTTTTCCATAAATCAGGATCAGACTTCCATATCATATCACCAAAATAAAATAAATCGACACCATATTCATTCATTGCTTTATCAATCACCGCTCTACAGTCATCCTCGATTTGAGACGCAATATTTTGTTCTAATTGATTGACATCGCCATCTGATAAAAATTCGATATCGGAACCTAATAAAAACTCTTTTAAATTACCTGATGCTTTAATATGAATGTTCATTATAATATTATCATTTTTTTGCGTCATGGTAATCTTTCGATTTGCCTTATAAATTTGTACAGTAGAGTATTCAACTTTATCTGTTTTTCCTGGATAAAGTGTCTCTTTAATATGGTTTCTAAGAAAGATTAATCCTCTCGTTTCATTTTCAGTTAAATATCCAACCATTTTATTCTCTTTAAAAACGGCAGTTCCATC
>DNGE01000136.1:17084-18405 GCA_003486705.1 Bacillota bacterium | reverse complement strand
ATTGTAATAATAGGAATAACAGGGGAGATGGTAGAGCTCGTATAAGCTTGCCCAAGATCAAGTAGTGTTGTAGAAAAAACTTTACCATTAATAAATCCATGTTGAATCATTTCAGAAACACCCTGAGCAGGTATAATCCCCTGACCTAAAGGTGTTTTTATTATTTCAGCGGCATCACCTTTAGCGACTAGTATTTTCATGTTTGAGCGCGCTTCGTGATCATTATTTAAGTACCCCATAATCTGAGTAAGTGATTGTTTTGCTGCGCTTTCTCCAATAATGATGACCCTGTTATCACCGTAAAAGGGGATTTTACCTTGTTTCAATGTAATGTTTTTTACAGCTTCATATAGATTTGTACCTTCATTTTGAATGTATCTAACATTTTGTTTGCTCGAATCAATAGCTGTTTTGCCGCCACCACCTTCCGGGCTGAATATTTGCAATGTTACTTTGAACGTAGAATAGGTAGGGTCATAATCGATTCCCATCATTTGTACTAAAGCCCTTTCTTTAATCGTGGCAGTGTTAAGGCAACCTGTAAGGAAACTCATTAATATTAGTGTGAAGAAAAGTTTTTTCATTCTTTAACCCTCCTATTTGGAAGTATTTTTAATGCCAATAGCAGGATAGGGATACCTATTAAAATAATAATAAATAACCCTGTTGAAATTAAATAGATAATTTTTAGCGCTTGTGTTGTGTAAAAGCTATTTTTCCAAACTGTTGTTCCTACTAATATTGTGGATAAGACAGGAAGCAGATAGGAATGGTATTTTGTTGCCAATGACTGTTTTAATACATCAAGGCTTAACCATAAAAATAAAGCGAGTTTTATAAAGGCCATTAATACCCACACAATGGTATAGATTGAATCGAGACGTTGGAATATGGAAGCTTCCACTAAGGCAGCAAGTGCATAAGCTGGATAAAGTTGAATGTTACCATATTCACCAAGCGTAAGTAGAAGAGTCATTGTTCTAAGTTCATGGATAAGTGAAAAGAAAATAATGTAACCGAAAATGGTACGTTTTTTACTATCACCAACGCGATCGATTAAATAGACTAATGGAATCAATTCGAAATTTCGAAGAGAGATTAAGATTGAATTTTTAAAAATGTCTTGAACTGGATTATTAAGAATAGGTTTTAAAAAGATAGGGTTAAAATCTTGAATAGCAAACCCTAAGATAAATAAAAACACAAGTAATGTAAATGGGAATATGAGTTCCGATGCTCGAAGAATTGGATTAATACCAACCACAACACCATAAAGGACGACTAAAAACATCCAAAAAACAATGGTCAATTGATTAGCATA
>DNGE01000136.1:7784-16804 GCA_003486705.1 Bacillota bacterium | reverse complement strand
ATTGCGAGGGTTGAAGAATACTGTTTAGAAATAGTAATGATATTAGATGTTTTATAACGCTTATATAAAATATAAGCAGGAATTAAAAATAGAAATTGTATGAGAACCCCTAAAACAATGGAATAGAGGACAATCATTAAATCCTGTTCACCACTTTTATGAGTTAAAGTTGTATAACTTCTGCATAGATATAAAATAATGGCCAATTGATAGCCGGTAATTTTTTTAGACATATTAAGCCACCTGTTTAACCTTTCTTATCTTGGTCATCATTTATACTGTCAGTTTTTTTATTCATATATTTCCAACTAACTTTTAATATGACGTCTTTTAGTGCATTAGGATCGAGTGGGCTAAGTGGAGAACTATAAAGGTAGCCATTATTTTCAAGCGCGCAGATATTCAATAGAAGTGCACAACAGCCTAAGATAATTCCGAATAAACCTAAAGTTCCACCTAAAATAATAAAACCAAATCGTAGGATAATAAGCGGTTGATGCAAGGTAGGCACAACGAATGCGGTAATTGCGGTTAAGGCAATAATCATAACCATAGGAGACCCAATTAATCCTGCAGAAACAGCAGCATCACCAATGACTAAAGCACCGATAATACTAACAGCCGAACCAATCGGACGTTGTAATCGAAGCCCTGCTTCCGACATAATTTCGTATATAAAAGCAATAATGATTGCTTGATATAAAAGTGGGAAGGCGGTTGTTTCTTGAGATGTTGCAATGGTGTAAAGAAGTGCGTGTGGAAACATTTCAAGATGAAAGTTACCGAGTGCAACATAAGTGCCAGGTAATAAAATAGTTATAAAAAAGGCAATGTATTTTAATAATCGGTTTGGAAAAACAAAATAAGGTCTATTACAATAGTCATCAAAGTTTTGAAAATTATCCGTAAAAAAATAGGGAGTAATTAAGGCGAAAGGCGTACCGTCTACTAAAATCCCAATGCGTCCTTCAGATAGCTTTGCGCACATTGTATCCGGTCGTTCTGTTGTCCCCACATCAGAAAAAATAGAAAAAGGTTTTCCTTCTAAGAATGGTTGAATATAACCTGAATCTAAAATATCATCAAGTTTTATTTGTCTTAATTTTTCTTTTATTTGCGCAACAAACTGATGATTGACTTTGTCATTCATATACATAATACAAATGTCTGTTTTACTCTTAGTTCCGCATTTCATGAGTTCAAATTTTAAATCTGGTGTTTTAAGACGACGACGAATCATTGTCATATTGAGGCGTATAACTTCAGTGAACCCTTCACGGGAACCTCTTAAATTGACTTCTCCTGAAGGTTCGCCAACACTTCGATAAGCGTATCCGACAGCATTAAAGGCAAGGCCACTAGGATAGTTGTTTAGCAAAATAACAGCAGACCCAGACATAATATTTTGAAAAACATCTTCGTACTTTTCAATTTGAATAATGTTTGTTCCTAATGTGATATTATCGCTCATATAGGTAAATAAATCATTTGGGTCCTGATTTTTATTTACATAATCCATTAGTGGTTCTAAAAACATGTCCGTTGCAAGTTGGAAATTGATCATAGATTCAATCGATATAATAGCTAACTCTTGTCCGTTCACAGTTAATTGCTTAATCACTAAATCAGAAGAGTTATGATATAACTGTTTTAACGTATCTAAATTATCTTTTAAATTTAATGATAAAGCTTTGGTTTCTAATGGAGACGGTGAGGTAGTGGAAGAAATTTTGGATTGTTGATAAGCTAATAGTTTATTTTTGTAATAATTAAACATGATGTCACCTGCCTTTTAATTTCTGCTATTTAGTTTGAACAGAAAAAGACAAAATATCCTAATTTAAAGTTGAGTTTCTAATAAAGCTAAAGATAATTAATAGACCGGTATGATAAAGAATAGGGAGGGGGTATAAAAAAAAGATAGTTCCTAAAAAAGGAACTATCTTCGATTATGATAATTTATAAGTTGTATTTCGAATTATTTTTACATCACATTTTGCATGTTTAACGATATCGTTTGATACACTGCCGAGTAAGAAACGATCAAGTCCAGACTTGTTGCTCGCTCCACAAATGATTAAATCAATCTCATATCCTGGAGCAATAACTTCAGCAATAGCAAGTCCTGGTGAAGAACTAAATGTATGAACAATTTCAACTTCTGGTACACCGGCTTGTAATGCTAGTTTTTTATAGTTTTCTAATTCTTCGATCATATATTCAGATACATCTTGTTTAAATATATGAGTCGTTGATAACATACCTGTTGGATCAATTGGCGTATAAATAATCGTGTTTTTCTTGATGTGACAAAGAGTTAATTTAGATTTGTACGACACTGCAGTATGTACTGCTGAATCAAAAGCCATTTTCGATTTGATACTATCATCAACAGCCACCAAGATATTACGATACATATTAATGCCCCCTTCGGAAGTTTATTTTATATCCTTTACTATAGTATATACCATTAGGGTATAAAACGCTAACACAATTAAGATAAAACCTTTGACAAATAAGTGCTTAATAAATGAAAAAATACTTAAAACGATGATGAATTGACAAGAATCGACATTAATAGGTTACGTCGAAGGTATTATTAAAGGTGGACATTATCCATAGATGAAGTCATGTCTAATCGCGATAGACATGAAATTTAAAAGGTAGCATCTTAATAAAGAGGCTACCTTTTAAAAATTATAATTTAATAATCTTAACTTCACCTGGTTGCATGTGAAGTTTTAAGTTACGGTTTAAGTCAAACTCATAAATATCACGAGCCCACTCATGTGTAGAGTACATTAAGTATCCTTTTGTTGAGTAGTTATTTGATTGGTCACGTAAGTCTCCAATGTGAACCGTTAAATCAGTATGATTATAAGGATCAGTATTGGCAACGATAATGAATAAGTTATCATTTTCAAGTCCTCGTTTACCTTCTTCGATATAACCAAATCCAATAGCAGAATCACCTAAGTTTTCAAATCCTAATCCAACGAAGTTTTCTAATTTTGTGAAAGTTGATAAATGATTGTTACGGATCTTAGATACAATATCTAATGTATCAGCAATATCCCAACGCATATGATTTAAGTAATGAATGGCATATTTATCAAATAAGGCTAATTTTCCGAAGTAACGATCATCATGGTGTAACATATATTGTTCATTAGCACGGCAATCAAGTCCAGTATTCATCGGTTGAGTTTCATAAACTTCTTGTCCAGAGTTAATGAATGGCACACCATTTGGCATAAACATGTTCATAACTGTTAACATTTTTGATAACGTACGTCCACCTTCACGAGCTGCTAAACGAGGCGTATCATGAGTTTCTCCTCCAGCAAATACTGGACAAGCTAAGTGACGTGACTCATACATAAAGTTATGAGTTCGATGTTCAAAAACACGTGGCTCTTGGTAGAATCCGTAACCGATAATCATGTTATATCCAATTTGACGTGAGATCCAAGCATTTTCGTCTTGTAATTCTTCTGCAATAAAACAGAAGTCAGGATCAACGGTACGAGCATTATTAATAATGCGATCAACTAATTCAGAAGGTAAGGCATGTCCCATGTCGATACGGGCCCCATCAATTCCGTATTGTTCTTGGTAGTAAGGAATAACATTTGATAAGGTATTCCATAATCCTTCATTAATAACATTTCCTTTATACATATTTGACTTAATCGTATCAAATAAGATGTAAGGTGCTACATCAGCTCCACCTAAGTATTTCTGACTTTCAACTGGATGATCCATATACATACGGAAGAATGTTACGTCTGTCCACGGTGGTTGAGGATCATTAATATGATCAGAGAACGCTGGAGCAACGGTTAAACCAAATTCACGTTGAACAAGGTCTAAAATTGAAGCACCTTCTGTTGTTTTATATTCTTCGACAACTTTAGCCCATTTTTCAGGGTTAACAATACTTGGTGCATGAGAGAATTTATGAATATGATTCCATACATGCTCAGATTTGTACACATGAGGTAAGAATTCAGGCTTTGGTACTAATGTTGAACCAAGTCCAGGTACATGTGGTGGGAAGTATTCGTGGAAAGTATCTGTGTATACCCAATAGAACCATTCAGGGTGATCTAAAATTAATTCACTTTCAACAGAGTTTGTACGTGGAATAATATCGATCATGACTTTCATATCTAAGATGTGACATGCTTCAACGAATGCCTGGAATTCTTCTTCAACACTCATTTCAGTTCCAGTCATCGTATCCTTTAAACTAGGATCTAGTTGGAAGAAATTACATACCCCATAAGGAGAGCCTAACTCACCTTTTTTATCTTTTAAAGAGAATTTAGAAATAGGTAACATGTAAACTGTGTTAACACCCATTTTCTTTAATAATGGAAGTAAAGCTAATGTTTTAACAAATGTCCCCGTTTCTTTTAAACCGTAAAGATTATGATCCTCTAAGTCCCCACTTCGGTCATGATCCCACGCTGAAGATGTGCGTACCATCATTGAATACACAACAGCTTCTTTAATCCAATCCCCACCTAAGTAATTTTCACGATCAATAATTGTCTCGTTCATTTTACTAATTGATTGGTTGTAGTTTTTATCCTCTACTGCATTCGGTAAAATATATGACTCAATGACTGACGAATAGAAATTATATGGATTAACCATTAGCTCTCCCCAACTTGTGCGAACCATTTCTTCTCCATCGTAGTTCCATGCATTCCATAAATCTGGAACCACATAATTGAATATTTCTTTATGTGAATTGTTTTTTTGTTTTAAGATATCAAGTAATTGTGTTAATTTACTTTGATTATTTGTTGCCATCACCATTCCTCCTCTTTCCTCATTTATACATGTAATTATAGCATTGATTATTATAAAAAAATATGTGACAAGATAAATTTGGATAATGTTGTAACCGATTACCTTGGAAATAAATTCATAGAAAATATTAATCAAAAAGAAAAAAGATGAAATTAATGCGCAATGTTGACTAAAATAAAAAGTTTAGTACAAAACTAAGATTAGATTGAAGGCGAGGTGGCCCCCATATGAATCGTTTACGAGCTTCAACCTTACTTTATGAGTTTTATACAAGTTATAAACCAAAGACCCACGACAACTTAAATGGTATAAAAAATAGAGCCATGAAAATACCAGATTCATTTTTAAAGCAAGAGGCAATAAAAAGTATTAATAGCAAGACGTTTCATTGTTATGGCGCCTCTTTTTATACGTATTTAGTCAAGACTGAATATCAAGGTGCTTTTCTAAAGTTTGTGACGAGTTACCAAACCATTAGTGATTATTTAGATAATTTGATTGATCAAACCACTGTCATTAATGAAACAAATTTTAGACGTTTACATCAATCAATGCTAGATGTTTTTATAATGCAGCCTCCTACACAAAATTATTATCAATATCAAATTCAACAAGATGATTCCGGTTATTTAAAAGAACTTGTTTTGAACTGCCAATCGGTTTTGCAATTGTTACCTAATTATAAAAGATATCAAGCAGTCTTTTTAAAATTTGCCTACTTATACGTTGATTTGCAGGTGTTTAAACATTTAAAAGTGACGCAACGTGAATTAAAGCTTCGACATTGGTATGAGAAAAACAAACGCTTTGCTCCTGAATTGACATGGTATGAGTTTAGTGCTGCGAGTGGATCAACACTTGGAATTTTTGCGTTACTTGCGTATTTATTAAGTGAAGATGAAGTTAACATTGATCCGGATTTAGTTTTTCAAGCATTTATGCCGTCTGTTCAGTTACTTCATATTATGTTAGATTATTTTATTGATTTAGAAGAAGATGAAGAAGAAGGAGAATTAAACTTTTTTGGCTATTATGAAAACCTTGAGACGGGCGTGTCGAAGTTATTATTCCAATATCAAGCGGCAAATTTAAGTGTTGAAAAATTGCCACTTTACGAGTTTCATCACATGATAAATGATGGGTTATTGGCCCTGTACTTAGCAGAAGGTGTGCAAAAATCTGAGACTGTTCAAAAGTATCGTGCCTATTTAATGAGATATGTAAAATTTAGAACCAAATTATTATTTGTGAACGCTGCGTTTGTGTTAAAACAATATGAAAAAGAAAAGCGATATATATAAATCAAAAAAGAAATAGACAATCTATATACAAACAGAAAATTAATGTACAAACGAATAACAACCTTAGTAACTTAAACTTTTTGAGACGAAGACAGACTATAGTCCAGTTAAAGTTTTTCCGATGTCAAAAACTAATCTGGACTTATATATTTCTTTTTTGATTTACGTCATATTTTTTAATGAAGAGGTGAGGTGTGAAGCTTTTTATTAAATTTGTTTATAGTTTTTATTAGATATTAGTAAAACTGACCTTTTATCGCAAGGAAAGTCTTTTGTCGTAATAGAAGGTAATCAAAGGTTATCGTTTGAAAAATTTAAAACAACATACGTATATCCGTTATTTATAAAAGATAGGATTTTAGACTTACCTGATGCGTTAACGTTGATTACTTAGAGAAAGTAGGTATTGATTCAACAACTTGCAGATAGGAAAATATATAATAGAAAATAGCAAGGCATCTGATTACAAAAGAAAACCCGAAAGATCTAAACCAAGACTGGTTTGAATCTTTCGGGTTTTTATAATTTAGGCTTTTACTTTTTCTAGTGCTAAAATAAATGGCGCGTCACCTTTTTGATTTAAATATCGGTACTCGAGGACGCTAACTTGTTTTTGGTCTAGTTGACTTAACTGCTCCAATAAGTAGCTTTTTTCAAGCTTTCCTTGTTCATGTCCGTGATAAACAACTAAAACGATAATGCCGTTTACTTTTAATAACGTTAAAATTTCTTTTATAGCGGTTAGCGTCGTTTCACCTTGTGTGGTAATACTGTGATCACTTCCAGGTAAGTACCCAAGATTAAAAATGGCAGCACTAACAGATTGATGATTTGGGGTCATATATTTTTTGACATGTTGATGTCCATCGTGAACAACGGTAACATGATTTACACCATGCTCAAGTAGACGTTGTTTTGTGTTTTCAACGGCGGTCTCTTGAACGTCGAAACTATAAACATGACCAGAATCACCAACAAGTTGTGCTAAAAATAACGTGTCATGTCCATTTCCAGCTGTCCCATCAATGACAACATCTCCACATTCAACAGCTTGTTTTAATAAGGTTTTTGAGTAGGGTAAAATGCGTTCTAAAATCATTTAAACGTCACCTCGTAAAGGAAGGGTGCGTGTTGGAACCTCATGCTTCGGTCCGCTATATAAACGACCTTGATATGTGTTTCGCTCTTTTAAGCGATCATCAATTGCATTTAACACTTCCCATTTTTTTAAGCTCCACATCGGTCCAACTAATTCTTCACGAACGGCATCACCCGTCACCCGGTGAATAATCATCTCTTTTGGTAACACTTCTAATTGATCAACAACTAAGTTGACATATTCATCTTTTTCCATTAAACGTAAACGCCCTTGGTTTAGCATTTTATGCATTGGCGTATTTTCAATGACATGAAGTAAATGAATTTTAATGCCTTGAACATCGAGCTGTCCAACCGCTTTTGCTGTTTCTAACATCATCTCATATGTTTCACCAGGTAATCCATTAATAATGTGAACGATGACTTCAATATTATGTTGACGAAGTTTTTCAACACCTTCAACAAATGTTTGATAATCATGCCCACGGTTAATCAGTTTACCTGTTTCATCGTGCATCGTTTGTAATCCTAGTTCAACCCAAAGATTTACTTTTTGATTTAATTCACCTAAGTAGTCCACAACATCATCAGGTAAACAGTCAGGACGCGTTGCAATCGATAACCCAACAATATTAGGATCACATTCTAACACGGCTTCATACTTACGCTTTAATACTTCAACCGGCGCATGTGTATTAGAGAAAGCTTGAAAGTATCCAATATAAGAAGCTTCCGGCCATTTTTTATGCATCATCTCTTTAACCGAATTGAATTGCACTTTTAATTCATCTTCTGGGTTACCAGCAAAATCACCGCTCCCATTGGTTGAACAAAATGTACATCCACCATATTTAACCGTTCCATCAATATTCGGACAAGTGAAGCCTGCGTTGATCATGACCTTGAATATTTTTTGATGAAATCTTTCTTTTAAATGATAATTCCATGTGTGATATCTTTTATCAGCATAACTATAAGGAAAAGGATTCTCCATCTTTAGTCCTCCTTCTATTTTTAACTGGTTCAATCTTGAAGTTTGTTACTTATCTCATCTAATTCTAGATTCTCAACTATTTTAACACACATCACCTAAACTACGCACAAGATATCCTTTTTGAATGAAATTTTTTCAAAAAGAGTTGAATTTGATGAAAGTTTTGATATAATTTCACTATAATAATAGAAAACAGTGATAAGGACTAGTAATAAGTGTGGTTGTTGTAGAGAGCGAATGGTTGGTGTGAATTCGTACAAGTAGCTTATGAACTCACCTTGGAGTTGCAATTGTGAATGTTTAGTAATGATTGCCGTTTTGCTTGCGTTAAAAGTGTTGAGAGGTACAAAATTCGACTTTTGAATTTTGTGCAACTAAGGTGGTACCGCGTTTATAACGTCCTTAGAGAATTCTACGGGCTTTTTTTTATGCCTAAGAATGCGAAAAACAAGAAGTTGTGACATTCAAATGACTTGAATGCACATGTTAATAATACAAGGAGGAATTATCATGTCTTTTGATCACAAACAGATAGAGAAAAAGTGGCAAAATCATTGGCTAGATAACAAGACATTCAAAACGTCTCAAGATACTAGCAAACCTAAATTTTATGCGTTAGATATGTTCCCATATCCGTCAGGTGCAGGACTTCACGTTGGACATCCTGAAGGATATACAGCGACAGATATCGTTTCACGTATGAAACGTATGCAAGGGTACCGCGTTTTACATCCAATGGGTTGGGATGCATTTGGTTTACCTGCAGAGCAATACGCATTAGATACAGGAAATGACCCACGCGAATT
>DNGE01000136.1:1234-7517 GCA_003486705.1 Bacillota bacterium | reverse complement strand
TGGGATAAAGAATTAAACACAACAGATCCAAACTATTACAAATGGACACAATGGATTTTCATCCAATTATATAACATGGGATTAGCTGAGATTCGTGAAATCGAAGTTAACTGGTGTGAAGGTTTAGGAACAGTTTTAGCAAACGAAGAAGTCTTAAACGTTAATGGTAAAATGGTTTCTGAGCGTGGAGAACACCCAGTTATTAAAAAACCAATGAAACAATGGGTATTAAAAATTACTCATTACGCAGAACGTTTATTACAAGATTTAGATACATTAGATTGGCCAGAAAGCTTAAAAGAAATGCAACGTAACTGGATTGGGAAATCTGAAGGGGCGTTAATTAACTTTAAAGTAGACGGTCGTGATTCATCATTTGATGTCTTCACAACACGTCCTGATACAGTATTCGGTGTTTCTTATGTTGTTTTAGCTCCTGAACATGCATTAGTGGATGAAATTACAACGGATGCTTGCCGCGAAGCAGTTAAAGCTTATCAAGAAGTATCAAAAGCTAAATCTGATTTAGAGCGTACAGAGTTAAACAAAGAAAAATCAGGTGTTGCAACAGGAGCATATGCTGTGCACCCGATCACAAATGAATTAGTTCCAATTTGGATTGGTGACTATGTATTAGCAAGCTACGGAACAGGTGCGGTTATGGCAGTTCCTGCACATGATGAGCGCGATTTCGAATTTGCTAAAAAATATGATTTACCAATTAAAGCAATCATTGAAGCTGATGTAACAGAAGCAGCGTTCACAGATGATGGGGTACATATTGAATCTGATTTCATCAATGGAATGAACAACGCAGATGCTAAAGCAGCTGTTATTAATTGGTTAGAAGAACATGCAAAAGGATCACGTAAAGTAAACTATAAATTACGTGACTGGTTATTCTCACGTCAACGTTATTGGGGAGAACCATTCCCAGTGATTCAATGGGAAGACGGAACGGTTTCAGTGGTTGAGGAGTCAGAGTTACCACTTGAATTACCAGTCATGGATAACATTAAACCATCAGGTACAGGTGAATCACCATTAGCAAATGCTACTGAGTGGTTAGAAGTTGTACGTGAAGATGGTGTTAAAGGACGTCGTGAAACAAATACAATGCCACAATGGGCTGGTTCTTGTTGGTACTACGTTGGATATATCTTAAAGCAAGATGAAAACTATGTAGGGTTAAACACAGAAGAGGCGAAGCAATTATTAGCTGACTGGTTACCAGTTGATTTATACATTGGTGGAGCAGAGCATGCGGTATTACACTTATTATACGCACGTTTCTGGCACAAAGTATTATTTGATTTAGGATTAGTTCCAACAAACGAACCATTCCAACGTTTATTTAACCAAGGGATGATCTTAGGTGAGAATAATGAAAAAATGTCTAAATCAAAAGGAAATGTTGTAAATCCTGATGATGTTGTCGCATCACACGGTGCAGATACATTACGTTTATACGAAATGTTCATGGGACCACTTGATGCAGCAATCGCTTGGTCAACAGATGGATTAGATGGATCTCGTCGATTCTTAGATCGCGTTTGGCGTTTATTCGTTAATGCTGAAGGTGGCGTATCAGAGAAAATCGTATCTGAAAACAATGGAAAATTAGATAAAGTTTATCATGAGACAGTGAAAAAAGTGACAGAAGACTATGAAAAATTAGGATTCAACACGGCCATTGCACAAATGATGATCTTTATTAATGAAGGATATAAAGCTGAAAACTTACCGAAAGAATACGTGGAAGGATTTATTAAGTTATTAAATCCTATCGCCCCACATATGACGGAAGAAATTTGGTCAATTTTAGGACATGATGAGTCAATCACGTATGCTGCTTGGCCAACATATGATGAAGCGAAATTAGTCGCTGATACGATTACAATCATCGCGCAAGTAAATGGTAAATTACGTGCACGTCTTGAAGTGCCAGCTTCAATTACAAAAGAAGAAATGGAAACGCAAGCCTTAGGACATGAAAATGTTAAAGCCTTTATTGAAGGAAAAGACATTGTAAAGGTTATTGCAGTACCTGGAAAATTAGTTAATATTGTTGTTAAATAATTTAAAAACTCCCGATGGTGTTATCACTTTCGGGAGTTTTTTTATATCAATAAACCCTAAATGAACAGTTGGAACCGTCAGAATGATTTATGAGTTTAGTTCTACAGAAAAACTTAGCTTATACATCAATCAATATTAGAATGAGCAATTATTCTGATTTATTATTCGAAGCAACGATACAGAGAAAAAGGTTAAAACTTTTTTTGTTTTAATCCGTACTAACATGTTAAATTAATCAACGTTTTATGTAGGAATAATAGTAATATTTTTGTAACCGCTACATTTAAAATACCAAAAATTACAATAAATAATGTGTTTGACTATCGTGTGAAATTTTTATATAGTATATTTATTGATAATAATTATCATTTGATAAGGGTTTAAGGAGACTGAGATAGATGAAGCAAATATGGATGACAAGTTTAGTCGTAGTAAGTTTAATGCTTGTGGGATGTTCAAATGAAAAAGTAGAAGAAGTGACACAAACTGTAGGGATTGAACATGATTTAGGAAGCACAGTTGTTGAAGAAACACCGATCTCGATAGCCGTATTAGAATTTTCATTTTTAGATGCTTTATATCGTCTAGGTGTAAATCCAGTTGCGATTGCCGATGACAATGAACAGAGTAAAGTATTAGATGTAACAAACAAAGAATTAACGAACTATACAACGGTTGGGGCCAGAAAAGAGCCAAGTTTAGAAACATTAAGTTTAATGGATTTAGATTTAATTATTGCGGATACAAGTCGTCATTCACAAGTGTACGATGATTTAAATAAAATTGCGCCAACTATTTCATTAACGAGCAATGATAGTACGTATGAACAATTTGTTGAAACATTTGTATTATTGGCACAAATCGTAGATAAAGAAGCAGTAGCAGAACAAATTTTAGCTGAAACAGAAACAAAATTAGAAGCGTTAAAGACAGAGTTGAGTCAAGTTTTAGCTGGGAAAACAGTTTTAGTTGTATCACCGAAAAATGATAAATATACAGCACATACGTCAAGCTCTTTTGTTGGAGCTGTGTTAGAGCAATCAGGTATTCAAAATGCAATTGTTAATGAGGCGTTAGAAGTAGACTTATCATTAGAACAAGTAGTAGAACTTGATGCGGATGTTATTATTTATATGCGAGATGATTTAGAAGGAACAATTTATAGTGAGTGGACCCAAACACAATTATATAATCAGTTATCTGCTGTTATTAATGATGAGGTTTATGTGACGAGTAAAAAAGAATATTGGACACAGTACCGTGGGTTTGCATCAATTGATTTTATTACAGCGGAGCTTGAAAATTGGTTTTTAAGTAAATAAATAAGAGGAGGCGAAGCAGATGAAACATAAAAGCAAGGCGAATAGCCAATTCTTCTTCTTCAGTCTGCTAGGTCTCGGACTTGTTTTGTTAGTTAGTTTTATTCATATACGAATAGGGATGAGTCAAATTACTTATCAGACCATCATGGATTCAATTTTTCAACCGGATGGGAGCCAAGCGCATTTAATTATTTCAACCATCCGTCTGCCACGGATATTATTAGGTATTTTCGTTGGTGCGTCGATGGCCATGTCAGGGTTATTGATTCAACGCATAACTGCAAATCCATTAGCCTCGCCACAAGTGCTTGGTATCAATGCAGGTGCTTCATTAGCTGTTGTAATTATGATTGTTTTTTTTCCGATGAGTTCGTCGTTTAGTCGAATGATTTTAGCATTTATAGGAGCGGGATTGATTGGAGCTTTTGTTCAGTTTATGGGCTATGTCAAAAAATTAAATGCCCTACAATTAACTTTAGTTGGGTTGAGTGTACAACTGTTATTAAGTGCCATTACGAAAGCGATTATGTTATTAAATGAAAGCAAAACATCAGATTTATTATTTTGGATGTCCGGCGCTATTCATCAAGCACAAATGAAACATATTCAATTAATATTACCGTGGTTTGTGTTAGCATTATGTTTAAGTTTGAGTGTGAGTCGCGGGCTAGATGCATTAAAGTTAGGTGAGGCGGTTGCAACAAGTTTAGGAACACGTACGGTCTTAACGAAAAGCATTGGAGTCGTCAGTGTCATTATCTTTGCGGGATCGGCAGTTGCGATTGCGGGTCCAATCGCATTTATTGGATTAATGACACCACATTTAGTATCAAGAATTAGAGTTAAAGCATTTAGTCAACATTTGATTTTATGCGGGATATATGGTGCAAACTTATTATTGATTTCTGATGTGATTGCTAAATTGTTAAAGTACCCGTATGAATCACCAGTTGGAATTGTAACGTCATTCTTAGGTGCTATTTTCTATATTATTTTAACGAAACAACATGGAAAGAGGGGCGTGTTAAATGAAAAATAGACAGCGAAATATTTTAATTTTAACGGCTATTTCTTTAATTGTTATTTCAATTTTGAGTTTAATGTTTGGAACTCATATCATTAGTTTTAATGAGCTAATTGCAGCATTGTTTCAAGAAGATGCAAAGTATCATTGGATTGTTTGGGAATATCGAGTGCCTAGATTATGTATCGGAGCATTAGTCGGTGCTTCCTTAGCCGTTGCGGGAACGATTTTTCAAGGTGTTTTGAAAAATCCACTCGCTTCAACTGATGTATTAGGAATGACAAAAGGGGCAGGATTTATGGCTGCTCTTGTTTTAACTATTCCAATGCTTCAACATATCCCTGTCTCTATTTCTGCTCTTTTAGGAGGGCTACTTGTTGCGGTTATTTTGTTTTTATTAACACGAAAAAGTGGCTTTAAAAATTCAAATGTTATTGTGATGGGGATTGCATTGAGTGCGATGTTTGATGCCGGAATTCAATATTTAACTTTAAACACAAGCGGAAATGTGCAAACAGCGTTTACCTGGTTAATCGGTAGTCTTTGGGGGAAGTATTGGGATGAGCTCTTAATGATGCTTCCGTTTGTGTTGATTTGCTTCCCAATTGTCTTGGGATTATCTAAACGATTAGATATATTAGGTTTAAGTGATGAAATTGTTATTGGGCTAGGTGAAAATATTTTAAGAACTAAAATTATTTTATTACTAATGGGTGTGTTGTTGACGGCAATTAGTGTTAGTGTTGCAGGGACAATCAGTTTTATTGGATTAATGGCGCCACATATAGCTAAATCACTTGTTGGACATCGTCACAGTATCCTAATATTAACGAGTGGAATGGTAGGAGCATTGTTGATTGTTATTGCTGATACGGTGGGAAGAACATTATTTTCACCTATTGAAATTCCAGTCGGAATTGTTACAGCAATCATTGGTGCACCGTACTTTATTTATTTATTATTGAACAAAAACCAATTAAAACAAAGGGGGTTATAACATGAGTCTAAAAGTTCAGAATCTAGTATTAGGTTATGATGAGAAGATGATTTTAAAATCAGTTGATTTAGAAATCTTAAAAGGTAAGATTACAGTCTTAATTGGTCCTAATGGTTGTGGAAAATCAACCTTATTAAAGGGAATGAGCCGTTTGCTTAAACCTAAAAGTGGCGGTGTAGTTTTAGATAATCAATCTATTCATGAAATGCCCCCGAAAGCACTTGCTAAACAGTTAGGTATTTTACCACAGACGCCACTTGCTCCTGAAGGAACGACGGTTAAAGAGCTTTGTTTTTTTGGTCGTCATCCATATCAACAATGGTTTAAGTCACGCACAGAACATGATGAGAAAGTAGTTGAGTGGGCGCTTGAGGTTACAGGGGTAAAGCCGTTTGAAGATTATTTTTTAGAAGAGTTATCAGGTGGACAAAGGCAGCGTGCTTTTATTGCGATGGCACTCGCTCAAGAAACGGATATCTTATTACTAGATGAGCCGACGACTTATTTAGATTTGTCGTATCAATTAGAGATATTAAAATTATTAAAAACATTAAACGAAACAACGGGCTTAACCATTGTGATGGTGTTACATGAGTTAAATCAGGCCGCTAGGTTTGCTGATTATTTAGTCTGTATGAAAGAAGGACAAATCGTTTACAAAGGTGAGGTTGAAGAGATTTTTAATGAAACTATGTTGAATAATGTTTTTGGTTTAAATTGCTTAGTGATGAGTGATCCAACGTGTGACCGTCCGATGTGCATTGCGAGGTCATAAAAAAACGAGAGTATCCAGTTTGGATACTCTCGTTTTTTTATTTTGCTTTAGATTTATCTATTCAGTCAGATGAACCGCTATTTGTG
>DNGE01000136.1:0-1001 GCA_003486705.1 Bacillota bacterium | reverse complement strand
TTCATAAATGTAACGTCCAACGCCACTGTTTAGGTTCGTTTTAGTTTGAACATTAGCCACTGCTTTTAATTCATCAATACCGTTTTCCATCACAACGCCTGTGTGAGCGTATTGAATCATCTCAATATCGTTATCTCCGTCACCAAAGGCAATAATGTGTTCGCGTTCAATGTTAAAGTGCTTAGCTAACTTTTCAATCGCAACCCCTTTGTTTGTTTCATTTTTAAAGACTTCAATAATATTCCCTAGCTCACCACCCCAAGTACGACAAGTGATTTCGTGACTATAATGAGTCTTTATATAATCAGCAACTGTTTTTCCAAACCCCGGTTTCGTTTCAATTAAGAATCCGTTAGGGTGTTGGTCTAATGTTTCTTTAAATGAACCGTATTTCACAGAGTCACATGTATCTAAGTGGAAGAAATCGCGAATTGTCGATTCTTTATCTAGAACATATAAGTGGTCTTTATATTCACAAAATGCATTTTCAACCATCTCTTTAATTTCAGAGTCAAAGATCTCATGAATCATATCCATTGGAATTTCTGCGATGATATCTTCAAATGACTCATCACTAGGATGGTGAATATAAGCCCCATTAAAATTAATAATAGGTGTATCAAGACCTAATTCTTTATAAAAATGAAGTGACGCACGTGCTGGGCGACCAGTGGCGATCACAACAATATGGCCTGCTTCTTTTGCTTCAATAAGTGCTTTTTTTGTATAAGGGTCTAATGTGTTCCAATCTCTAAGCGCTGTTCCATCTAAATCTGTAACGATCATTTTTTTAACCATAAAAAATCGCCTCCTCTTTAATAATATATCATATATTGATAGAGGAAATCAAAAGTTGAAAAAAAGTAACTGATGGATGTATAAAAGGGAAAAATGTGTAAACAATAATTTTGTTAGCACTCTTGTTGACTGAGTGCTAATGTGGTGGTATGATAAGAGTGTCCTTAATGGATAATAGAAAAAGGAGTGTGATGGATGATGAA
>DNGE01000061.1:353-5118 GCA_003486705.1 Bacillota bacterium | reverse complement strand
AGTGTTTCAGCATCGACATACGTCGTCGTATAAGTGTTATCTCCAATGCGAATGCGACTAGAATCAGTGAAGTTTTGTCCTTTAATGACTAAATCGTCACCCTCTTGGATAATATCCTCAATGACAATATCTTTAACACCCATTCTCATTTTTAATTTTTCGTATGGGCTTTGACCATCGTAAACATATTGGTTACCATATAACATATCGTATTGAAGCATTTCTAAGTTTTTATAGTAGTCTTCGTCATTTTCAAAGTTTTGATGATATGTCATTAACGTTCCATGGTGGATGTTTAACATATTTAAAACATGAGCCGATAATTGATAAGCTTCTAGGTCTTTATTCTCTTTAGGTAAGTGCATGTTATCCCAAACGACATATTCAGTTTGGAATGTATCACCGTTTAAAATTTCTTCATCTGTAATCCCTAAAGTCGGTAAATGGTCACCAAATAAAACAAGCACAACATCTTCATTCACTTGGCTTAACGTATTAATTAAATCACCGATCCATTCATCCATTTGTTTAATTTCATTCACATAATATTCAAATGAATTTAAACGTTCTTGATCGTCAAAACCTTCTACTGTAATAGTTGAATGCCCTTCGACAGGATAAGTTGGATAATCACCGTGTCCTTGAACTGAAATTGTGTAAATAAAATCAGCGGTTTCAGTTGAGTTTAAGCTATCTAAGATTGATTGTGTTAAATATTTATCTTTTGCCCATCCAAGCGGTGTATATTCTTCGATATTCATGTACTCAATTGAAGTAAACGTATCAAATCCTAAATTTTTAAACACACCTTGACGTGTATAGAATGTTCCCTTGTTATTATGAATAGCATGCGTTGTATAACCTAAATCTCTTAAGTTATAGCTCACGCTTTCAGCAGGGACTTTGCGTAAAATTGTTTTGTATGGATATTCACCAGGTCCAAAATATTCAAGGTTCATACCAGAAATCACTTCAAACTCAGTGTTTGCTGTTCCAGCACCAATTGATGGAACACGAACGAAACCTGAAGAGTAATCTTCTTTTAACTGACGGAAATTCGGAATTGGATCTTCTGAGAATGTTAAAGCTTCCATGTAAGTCGGGTCAAAGAATGATTCTAATTGAATCATAATAATATTAGGTTGACGTGTTTCAGGATTTACAACACTGTTGTCTACATCTACAAACTGATTTAAGTCAGTTAATGGATCAGAAGTAGAGGTACCGTTTAATTGTGAAATAATGCTGTTCATATTTTCTTCGTTATATGTCGTTGGTCGCTTAATACCAGTATTAATAACGGTATTCGTAAAACAGTAAGGGAATCCATAGTCTAAATAAGCAAAAGCGATGTTACCAAAATAAGTAGAAATCACTTCGGTTTCAATGGCTGCCTTTGTAACCCCAAAGAATGCTGCGACACCAATAACAAATGTTGCGATACTTCGCTTCCATTTAATTTTATTAGGATCACGAGGGGCAAAGAAGAAAGCAGCGATAATCGCTAAGATGACAACGCCAACCCCAGCAAAAAGCATCGTTAGTTCAAATTTAGAAAAATATTTTTCTAAAATATCAAACGTCGATGAAATTTGTTTTAGCTCTGTTGCTGTAAAAGGTGTGACACGATTGGCTAAAATAATTCCATTTGTTAGTCCGCCTGCAAACCAAAGTGTTGAAATAGTAGCAAATACAAAAATCTTTCTTCTAATGAATAATAAGATTGAGAATGTAAATAATATTAAAGATGAATTATACAAAAATACGAGTGGACTTTCTGATAAATAACTAACCGCTTCAATCAGTGAATGTCGACTCATGACTTCAATCAGAAAATTTAAAACTAGTGAAGCGATGATTGAGTACGTCACATAGTTTTTTAAATATTTATTAAGGATTGTCTTCATACAATACCTCCTGTAATTGATTTTATATTTTATCCATCATGTAAAACGATGAAAACTTGCGTTCATTTATCGGGTTAATAGCACTAGGTCATTTTACTACCTTGCGTTTGTAAAATCAATGTAAATTATTTACAAAAAGTTAACAATTCATATTATTTTATTTTGAAATAGCTTACAAATACATTAATATGGAAAAAATATTAAATTCTGTATATTTAATTCTATTTTGTCGAAAATGTGTCGAAATAGTTTTGACTATAATTCCATTAAATCAAATTCATAAAACAATTTTAAAAGAGAATATAATCTCTTTTTTTTGATTATAGGACATAACCTAGCCTCGACTTCTTTATACTCTTCATCATAGCTAAGAAACCTGCTTTCGATTTCTTTTGAAAAGACAACGTATCGTCAAAATGCCTATCATGATAGTTAAACCTAAAACGATATCTCATAACCTAATCTTTTTGCTAATGTTTAGGTTATGAGATATGAAGGGTTAATGTCATCATCATTTATAGTTTATGGATAATAGCAGTTCTTATCGATACTATAAATAACTCTGATATATGACACACATTGAATAATTAAATAGTGCTCAGCACAGTGGATAACCTTTCATCAGTTTAAACTTTAGTTTTATTGTATCGCATCTTTATTAGATCACAGATGTTCTAAATCATGAGTCATCTGTTTTTTAAATTGTAAATGAATACATGCTAAATTGTTCTTTCTATATTATATATGGGTTGATTTAAAAGAAGTAATATCACCTAATGAGACAATTTCAAGATAAAAGGCTTGGTCAATTTCATATGTTAGAAAAACAGTTGAATTCCCAACATGATGGATACTTTGGTAAGGAAGTGGAGGAAACAGCTCTTGTTCATTAATTGACAGGGATGTTATTTTATGGTGATTTGTTCGTAAGTATTCAAACATTATGGTATGTTGATGGAAGAAACTTCTGTTAGGAAATAACCAGTTAGAAAACGCATTGATATAGTGTTGACGCTGGTTACGGTTTATAAATGAAAGGATGATGGCTTTTAGTTCATTTGTTTCTATCAATGCTTGATTAGAAAGTCTTAATCCCGTGTGATCAAATGAGTGAATGGTAGTAGGCGTTGCAAAACTTTGCCACTCGTGACTAAATCTAAAAGTAACAGGAAGTTGTAAAGCTTTGATATATAAGAGGAGAACTTTGAAATCATGATTTTTCATATTTGTAGGTGGGGATAGTGAATGTGGTTGTCGTTGCTTTTCAGTTTTACTAAGTTTAAAATAATAGGCCATAAATCTCCTCCTTTCTTCTATGGTTATTATATTGATGATGTGATAAAAAAAGACGAGTGAAAGTGACAAAAATTATTGTTTTTTAGAANNGAGCATACTTAAGATCAATAGCTAACACACTTGCTCCTATAACTCAAATAGGAAAAGACGGTGTAACAGAAAGTTTCTTAGAGCAACTTGACGGAATGTTAAGAACTAGAGAAATAGTTAAGATAACAATACTTGATAATGCAGGTCTTGATACTAAAGAAACTGCGAATGCAGTTTGTGAAGCTTTAAGAGCAGAATTTGTTCAAGCTATAGGATCTAAGTTTACTGTATATAAGAAAAATATGGATGAACCTAAGATAGTATTCCCAGGACATGAGCAAGCAAAGGCTAAAGTTAAAGTTGAGAATGTTACTAAAAAGGGAAAAGCAACTAAAAGAGCTCACAGATAATATAGATAAAAAGGCATCTAAGTTAATTAGATGCTTTTTGTATATAAGGACATAATAATTTTATATATATAAAATAATAAGTTTATAAAAATATATAAAAAATAATGACAATGATACTTATATAAACTATACTTAGTTTTATAAAATTAAATAACTCTTATCAAGAGTGGTGGAGGGACCAGGCCCTATGAAACCCGGCAACCAGTATATAAACATACAGTGGTGCTAAATCCTGCAGCGTGAGCTGAGAGATGAGTATGACGATAACGAATTCCAGCGTGCATACTCTGGAATTTTTTTATTTGTTTAACTAACGGTGAGAAACAAGGTTAGTTAAACAAAAAGTAGCGAATCGATCAGTTGTTATTTTGTTACCATTATGTGAGGTAAGGCTTACGTGTCGCACGCTTTAAAATCTTTTGTCTATCATTTGCACACTAATCGGGTTACATTTTTGAAGTTGCAACAAGATTAATACCTGTTAGACATAAAATCATCTCATTTAGTTTATAGTTTTGTTAGAAAATCAAGCTTGGGGAGGAAATACACATGAGTCAGTTAAAAAAAGGTAGAGCGCTTGCGCTACTGCCATTAGTTGTTTTCTTAGTATTATTCGTTGGAAGTGGGTTAATTACAAAAGATTTTTATGCTATGCCAGTATTAGTGGCGTTTATGATTGCAGCAGTTGTTGCATTTTTAACAAATCGTAAAGCCTCATTTAATAAAAAAGTATCGGTGTTCTGTAAAGGGGCAGGAAATGAGAACATCATTATGATGGTCATTATTTTCTTATTAGCTGGAGCTTTTTCAGGTGTTGCAAAGGCAATGGGTGGCGTTGATGCGACTGTTAATTTAGCCTTATTCGTTTTACCACCTAATTTATTAGTGGCGGGATTATTTATCATTGCAAGTTTCATTTCAATCTCAATGGGAACATCAGTTGGAACGATTACAGCGTTAACAACTATCGGTGTTGGTGTGGCAGATGCTACAGGTATTCCAGTTGCCTTAATTGTGGGTGCTATTGTTGGGGGAGGTATGTTTGGTGACAACTTATCAATGATTTCGGATACAACAATTGCGGCTGTTCGCACACAAGGATGTGAATTAAAAGATAAATTC
>DNGE01000061.1:0-176 GCA_003486705.1 Bacillota bacterium | reverse complement strand
AGGATGTGAATTAAAAGATAAATTCCGTGTAAACTTCTTAATTGTCTTACCAGCAGCTATTATCTCAATTGCTATCTTAATTGTTTTAACGTCTTCTTATCGTGCAACAGGCGTTGTAAATGAGGGATTTGATATCATTAAAGTTCTTCCATATCTAGCAATTTTAGCGGGTGCTT
>DNGE01000072.1:7918-8077 GCA_003486705.1 Bacillota bacterium | reverse complement strand
GGCTTCCTACTTTTTTTTCATCATAAAAAAACATCGTCAATGGTTTGACGATGCTTTTAATGTTCGTTAATTATTATAATTTTGATACGTTAGAAGCTTGTTTTCCACGGCTTCCTTCTGTTACGTCAAAAGAAACTTTTTGACCTTCTTCTAATGTTT
>DNGE01000072.1:7330-7748 GCA_003486705.1 Bacillota bacterium | reverse complement strand
ACTTTTTGACCTTCTTCTAATGTTTTGTATCCGTCACCTTTAATTTCAGAGAAGTGAACAAATAGTTCTTCTCCAGAATCACAAGTAACAAATCCATAACCTTTTTCACCATTAAACCATTTAACTGTTCCTGTAGCCATTGAAAAAAACCTCCGAAAATATAAAAATTATTTCAGTTTCATATTCCTTAAATATACATGTCTATGCTATTCATAATTTCACACTTTTTAAGTATATCCGAAATGATGTAACCTATATTAATATTCTCATCTTTTAAAATATTATTCGCATTTATGATTAATAATTGACATAAAATAATCATTCATTTTGATAACGACTTTATCTCACGTCTTAGACAGGACCTGATTTTATGGATTTGACCTCTTACCTCTTGACTTGTGTCTTCTTCAGAAAAAAA
>DNGE01000072.1:0-7143 GCA_003486705.1 Bacillota bacterium | reverse complement strand
GACTTGTGTCTTCTTCAGAAAAAAATGAGATGCCTGTGTTAAGCATCTCATTTTTAAATTATTCAGCTGATTCGTTCTCAGCTAATGCTGCATTAATTGCTGCGTATTTTTGTTTCATATTATTATCTAAATATTGGTAGTAACGTGTTAAGATACGTCCATTATATAATTTACGGTTTTTCGTTGCTTCACGTCCAAATGCTTTTTCAAACTTAGAGAATGATGTTAAGACATTGAAATCCCAAGTATCTAATTTACGCTTCATAATACCAATTTTTTTGTTTAACTTAAATACTTCTTCCTCTTCACCTAAACGTTCTCCGTATGGTGGATTCGTAATTAAATAAGCGTATTTGTAGTTTGAAGAGAACTTATGGAAGTCTAATTGATGGAATTCAATCGCACTTGCCACACCTGCTTTTTCAGCATTTGCACGTGCCACACGTAAAACATCACGGTTAATATCATAACCTAACATACGTAAGGTATTGTTTTTGATTGCTTTGCGAGCACTATCGCGTACTTGTTCGAATAATTCTGCATCCATGCTTGGCCAGTCTTCACAAACAAATCGACGATTTAAACCTGGTGCAATATTATTACCAATCATCGCAGCCTCAATTAAAATTGTTCCTGATCCACAGAATGGGTCTACAAGTAATCGTTCTGATTTCCAACGTGATAAGTAAACTAATGATGCAGCAAGTGTTTCTTTTAATGGTGCGTCACCCGCTTCTTCACGGTATCCACGTTTATGTAAACCTGGTCCTGATGTATCAATACTTAACGTCACGACATCTTTTAATAATGCCACTTCAATTTTATAAACTGGTCCATCTTCTGTAAACCAATCTTGGTTATAAGCACGTTGCATGCTTTTAACGATTGCTTTTTTAACAATCGATTGGCAGTCAGGCACACTGTGTAACGTTGATTTGATTGATTTTCCAACGACATGCATTTTACCATTAACCGGTACATAGTCGCTCCAATCAATGCTTTCCGTTTGATTGAATAATTCTTCAAACGTCACAGCTGTAAACTCAGCGACTTTAATTAAGACACGATCAGCCGTTCTTAACCATGTATTTGTAATTGCGATATCCATTTCATCGCCTTCAAAATGAACTTTTCCGTTTTCTACTTTTAAATCTTCATAACCTAAATTTTTTAACTCACGTGCAGTAATCGCTTCGATACCAAACGTAGTGGTTGCAATTAAATTATAATCCATAATTAATATCTCCTTAAATGTAAACTAGGTGCATGTCCGTTTTAAACCGTCTATTTACAGCTCATTACCTACTTCATTATTTTTACCCGATGAATTAATGTATAACCCAAAACCAGCAAAATAAAATTTCCAATTTATAATGTATCATGATGCGCACAACTTCTCAATGTTTATCGCTCTGAAAGCCTTTTATTTTAAAATTTTCTCACAAATGGTTCTTATTTTAACTTCATTTCATTCTTATTTCCAACTAAACCTGCGATACAATTCCAACACCTAATGCAAATGAAGTGACACTGACATTTTGCGATAATAACATGACTTCCTTTTCAAAAAACGCACCTATTTTTTTATATTTGATTAACTGCGAGGCGTTGAAAATGATTTGGCTTCTTACTTATAGTGAGCGAATCTTTGTTCATTTAAACACAAAAAAAGCCGATGACATTATTTTTTGTCATCAGCTTAATTTTTTTAATTTAATTGTATCCCACCCACTACTTTTTCATAGTTTACGTCGTAATCCGTTAAGAGTGTTGTTAACGCTTGTGTAATTTGCGTTGCTAATTCATTTTGGTCGCGCATAAATTCTTCATAAGCTTGACTCAATTCTGGTGTAACTTCCTCTGCGGCAACAAATGCTGTTACCATATTATTTAAGCTTGTTAGTTTTAATCCTAGCAAGCGATTTAGCTCTTGGTAACGCGTGTCTGTTTGAGTCGTTAACGTTGTTGTTGCAGTTTGCAACGTCACTTGTTGTTTTCCAAGCTCTGATTTAAAAAAGCTTGAAAAATCTTGTGTATTGATGCGTTCACGAATCGATTGATTTACACTATTATACGTACTCATTAATGTTTCATACTGATCAGCATACGTGACAAGTTCTGGATAAGCTGCGTAACTCGGTTCCGCATTTATTTCTGGCAAAATTCCCATCGCATACATGATGACAAAAACACCAATAAGTAACGGCAACCCGACAAGGAGCCCTCGTAACATATCACTGCCCATTGATTCATTTAATGACAATTCCATCGTAGATTCTCTTGAGGATGGTTTATAACCTCTTTGTTCGTAACTTCCTTTAGGCGCTTGCCTTGGTGACTGCCTTGATTGCTGTGGTGAATACGACGCACGATAATCGTGATTTGCCTTATACTGTGTTGGATCAACGTTGCTAACAGCATTTGCACTGCGATAATACGCTTCTTGTGCTTGACGCTCAGCAGAACGTTTTTGATCCTCCTGTTGATACTGTGCATACCAATTCCGATAATATGTCTTTTTTTGATTCTGCATGAATTTATCCCTCCATCTAGACTTTTGTATAATAAACATTATGTGTGCTTTGATTGTTATCGGTTGTTAAATTGGTTTATTATTACTAGCATCATACGCACGATGTCCGTCTGTTATGACTGAGGAATACCTTCATTTTTCTTCTGTTTTTATTCTTTCAAAATCACCTGTGTCACATTCTTAACATCTATCTCACATTTCGTTCGATACTGCTACGATTTGTTGAGTCATATCGTAAAATATTCCACCTGGCATCTCTTGTATATCTTTATAAATGGATTGCATCAGACCGTGTAAAATCATAAATTGCTGTCCTAATTCCTGATTTTGAACTTCACTGCCACTATCTTGTGCCGCATTCAGTAAGGTGTAGTATTGTTTTAATTCAACATCTGCGAGAACTAATTTTTCAACTAGTAATGGATGATAAAATAGCGTTGACTGTTGTAATCGCTCTGCCTTGACTTGAACATCATAAGATAAAGAAGTATTTAAATGTTGAACAGATTCAACTTTCGTATTTAAAGCCTCTAAATCACTTGCATACACAAAATGCCCCGTCCCACTGGTCAGTGTCACAATATCTTCATATTCATCCATAATCTTAAACAAATCTAAGTAGGCCATCGCATCTTCTAAAAACGATTGTGTCTGCGACAAATAGCGAGCTGAAATAGATAAATAATTGATGATATTTAATTGAAGCGTCGTTTCATCAACTGGGGTCGGCTTAACGCCTTCATAACCAATGGAATTTAATATCTCATACACACTCGGATAATACTGATTATAAAAAACATTTAAGAGTTGAACGTATTTTTTCAACACCTCATTAAGACTTGTTTCTAATTGGTTACTTTGCGTGCTAGCCTCTGTCAATAAATGCTGATACGTTAGAAAGTGTTCAGTTAATGTCTGACTGATGTTATACAAGTCATTCCCTATTGTAACCATTGGTTTTTGGGTTAAATAAGTTGCACCTGTTACGTTTTCGATGGCATCTAATACCGTATTTTTAGATGGGTTAAATGTTTCATCCTGCTCACTTATCTCACTCGACTCTCCTTTAACTAACACCCAAACGACTTCATTCACCTCATATAAATACGTGATGGTTTGATACAGTTCATTTATATCATTCATACTTAGCGTTTGATTTTCAAGGGTCGTTAAAGCATCTAATTGGAAATCTTCGTTTGTTAAGACGACATCCTCACTCAATTTTACTTCTTTTAATTGAGTCATCTGACTTAAGATCTGCTCTTTATACGTTTTCGCACTAATTTGGTCGTCGCTTGGCACATTAAATATCATAATAAGACCTACTATAAATAAAAGACTCATTGTTAACGTGAATCCTATCTTTTTCATCCAAATCCCACCTTTATGAAATAATTACCTTATTATGGAATTTGTTTTCTAATGTTATTCAAGAGTTTCTTGCAGATTGTTTGAAACTTTTTCTTATTTTTTATATAATAGATAAGTTCATGTAAAGGAGACGTCAATGATTATGAGTAAGCATTCTTTGAGAATATTTTTAATTTTTAACTTTATTATTATGACAACATTTAACTTAGCGCATCCCGTAACACCGCGTATGATAAATGAACTGCAACTTCCATCTGAAATGTTCGGTGTCTTTTTTGCACTGATGTCTATTGGCTCGTATATTATGTCGCCTATTTGGGGATCGCTATCAGATTATAAAGGACGTAAAATCTTTTTAATTTTCGGTGTACTCGGGTACGGATTGACCCAAATTGGATTTGGTTTTAGCACAACTATTCCGGCTATTTTATTTTTCAGATTACTCGGTGGGGGAATTAGTGTGAGTTATGTCGCCATCATTATGGCCGTCATTAGTGATTTATCTACGTCAAAAAACCGCATTAAAGCTTTATCCTTTTTAGCAGCGACTACCTCTTTAGGTGCTGCCTTTGGTTCAATTCTTGGAGGAATTATTGGAAGTGCAGACTATCGCCATGCCTTTTTAGCACAGTTTTTAATCTGTCTCATCTTAGCAGCTGCCTTATTCTTCTTAACAACAGAAAGTTTAAAACACAAAAAAGAAGGGGATATCACGATTTCAAACAACCATTTAAAGTTCAAAAAATCAACCATTGATTTCCGTTCTTTACTTGGAACAATGATATTAACGGTTGCCTTGCTAAGTATTACATCAACAGCTTACACGTCAACCATTGGTTATTATGTTGAGTCTGTCCTTGGATTACCAACGCAATTAAACGGTCTGATTTTAAGCATCCTTCCGTTTGTGGCCGTGTTTATGAACTTCTTTGTCTCGCCAATGCTAGCACGAAAGTTTGATTCTTTAAAAAGTTTAACCTTTATCGTGTTATTTACGGCACTCTCTTTGATCGCCTGGTCAATGAGTTCAAATCTCATCCTTGTCATTATCTTCTTAGTTCTTTTTATCTTAGTTTTACCGTTATCTCAACCGATTTACCAAAGCATTATTTCCTCAATGGCATACGATAATGCTGGAGAAATTATGGGAATCCAAAACTCAGCTCGTTCTGTCGGGATGGTTTTAGGCTCATTATTATCTGGATATATCTTTAATTTCGGAAGTAAATTACCGTTTTTAATGGGTGGTTTGACCGCCTTACTTGCCTTTGTTATTTTATATAACGCTTATCAAAAAAGAGCCAAACAAAACTAAACGTTAAAAAGGATGTAGCACACGTGCTACATCCTTTTACTATACCCGTCGTAAATTTTTTCGCCAAATCAAGTACACACTTAACAAACAAATAAGCAGTGACGGAATGCCGTAATACGCGCCAATGGCTAAAAACGAATAACCATGCGCTAATAGCCCAAAAACAGGACCCGCTGAAGGGGCACCATCTGTTGCAAGTGACATAAACAAGCCGAAATTAATCGCAAGCATAATAAGCGCTAAAATCGAAAACACAAGCACCATAAACCCTGGAAATCCTTTCGCCGCCTCACCTAATCCTCCCGCCATTTTTAACTCCGGCACAAGAAATGGCGTTGACACATAAAACAACCCACCTAAAACATTCACAACCATCACCATTAAAACAAACTTAACATTCAACTTTTTCACACAATCGCCTCCCTTTTGTAAGCCCTTTACTAATTATATATGTGACCGCCTTTTTAAATATTCAAAGTCAACCGTTTTGACTGTCTTATTTCGACCTTATTTTCTTATTATATACACCCTCATAACTTTAACCACAACCAGCCCCATTACCCTGCTTCCGTATGCATGAGCTAAATTTAAGCATAAAAAAAGATTTAAGACATCACGCTTAAACCTGTTACACACCACTTAAATCGGGTGCCTCTTTTTTATAATAAATATAATTGATTAATCGCCCACTAATCATTACAGCAAGAATAGAATAAAACACTTCATCAACTGTTAAATACGTTAATGATAATAGCAAAACGAGACTATCCATAATTAAGTAAACATGACCCACACTTAAAGACGTATGATTGCCAACAATCAGTGCCACAACATCATCACCACCCGCTGCGCCACCTGTTTTGACAATGAGCCCGACACCAACACCTACAAATAGTCCAGCTAAAATCGTTGCAAATAACATATGATCGTTTAAATTTGGAATGATAAATCCCATGTGTTCATTCCACCCATAAAAAATAGAGAAACTAAATGTCGCAATCAAAGAATAAACCATAAATTTATGACCAAAAAATTTAACACCTAGCAAAAACAAACTCGTATCAAGCAATAAACTCATCATTGCTGGTGAAATATTAAACAACACTTTGGTTAATAAAATAAAACCTAGGACACCACCTTCTGTAATTTGATGCTGATAATTAAAATTAAACAACCCAAACGCTAAGATAAATGATCCCATTAAAATCAGTGCTATGTTTTTAATCTCTTGATGAAAATTCATGAGTTGACCTACCTTCATTAATGATAATCTTCATTATATCACAAGATAGGACTAACAAACATTTTTAAACTTTTTTGATTATTCTAATCCAATAAAAGCTTTAAACTTCTCATTTCGTTCACACACCATAAAAATACTTCCAAACATTAAAAACGACAACACAAAAATACCGAGCCATATTTTTAAATCAAAATAGACGATCCCGACTAAATCCAACGCCACAACATTCGGATTACTCAATAGGATTAACACAAAATGAACCACACTCGTATTCATGATTAAACTAGCTAAGCATACTTTTCTTCTCATTGATAACTGTTTATATTCAATTAAATGAATCATAAAAAGACCTAACACCAAACAAACATATGATAAATACACAATCGTTGCTAATTCATTCAAGATTTTCACCTCCACTTTAAGTACTTTATTATATGTGCATCCACCTTCCATTTATTCACAATAAATACTAAAGTCGTAAAATATGGATCTTTCTCAACTTTGGATAGAAGGGACTGGGTTTACGACTTTAGTGGAATTTTTTATTGGCCTAAGTATTGTTTGTGCTACGCACGCACAATCCAATAATAAATCCCACAAGTCTCCAACCCCACTCCCTTCCTAATTCAGATACCGCTACCATGTCGTTTATGTATATTTAAGCACCACTACTAATTCAAG
>DNGE01000017.1:25555-29844 GCA_003486705.1 Bacillota bacterium | reverse complement strand
TGGGGTGAATTCGCGTCTATCATGATTACCTTAAGTATTGGAATCATTCTTTGTTTTGGTCTTATCACCTTTTTGACTTTTAAGGTAATGGATGCTTTTAAGACACCAGTCCCGGAACGTGAGTTTTCTTATTCTGAGTTCACGATGGTTGAGGAGCATCAAATCAGTATCGGAGATTATCAAGCTGCAGTTGAACTATCAGAAAGTGGAGCCTATTTCTTCTTAGATGTTTCACAAGGCGATGAGTTTGTCGATATGATTGGTATTCCAATGATTTATTTTACCTTTTTAGAAACACAAACCGAAGATTTAGGGTTTTATTATCTCGTGGTTGGAGACACAGGCGGTGTATATGTTCGTTTTTATGACTTAGAACAACAGGATGAATATGTGGTATCACTTGAAAAAGAGGTCATGGATCAATTAATTGCACAGATTGATTTAAATAAGTAGTGAATGAAAAAAGAAGAATAGTAAATCATTAAGAAATAACCAACAAGATAAATGACTCATATCTTGAAGACATAGACTAAAATAAAAATGACTTTACGTATGAGATGTCTCCAATACGTAAAGTCATTTCGTGTAGAATGTTAAAGACGTGCATAGCATAAATTCTTCACAGCTAATATTCAACTTTCAAAATTTGCCCCTCTTTTAAATAAATATCATTATTTAAGTTAACTAAATCTTCCGGGGTTAATTTAAAACGCGTGAATAAGTCTTGAACAGTTTCGTTAGGGTGGACGACATGATACTGACTACTTAATTGTTCAGGAACAATAATGGGATGACCAGGTGCTAAAACATCTCCATTTAACGCTCGAAGTTCTTCTAATGTCACTCCGTGATGTGTTGCAATTTCAACAATATCTTCGCCTGGTTTGATAATATAAATACTATAACCAACTGGAGCGTCAAGCGGCACGGTTATTTCATTGTCTGCTTTAATCACCATTGGCTTGTTCCCGTTTAGTAGAATTAAATCTGTTGGGGTTGTATGAAAAGCTTCGGCAATTATTTTTATTGTATCTCCGGGCTGAATGACATAAGTCGCCGTGGTTTCTCTATCTTTTGACATACTCTCACATCCTTTTATTAAAATCTACGCTTTTTATATAAAATATGATGAACCCACAGGCCATGGCACAGTTTTAAGAAAAAATTTTAAAATAGATGATGAATTCTTAAAAGACATAGTATAATGTAATAGAATGATAAAGTAGGTGAGAGCTATGACAGAAATCCTTTTAATATTCATAGGGTATGGGACACTCGTTCATCTCAAAATGTCGCGCAGTTTAGTACATAAAGTTGATGAGTCGATTACTTGTCTGTTAATACTTGGGGCACAACTTAAAAATGATGAGCCTTCGTCGATGCTTCAAGCACGTCTTGAAAAAGCCGCTCATGTTTTGAAACAATATCCGCATTTAAAAGTTATTGTATCAGGTGGCAAAGGGGATAGTAAAAAACGCAGCGAGGCAATGGTGATGCACGATGTGTTAATAGATCAGTTTGGTATTGAGCCATATCGCATTATTTTAGAAGAACAAGCCATTAATACATTTGAAAATTTAAAATTATCTAAACCGTTATTAGTCGGTAACAAAGTTTTAATTATTACAAATGACTTTCATACCGTTAGAACGGAGTTGTTAGCAAAGCGTTTGAAGATAGAAGCGCGTACGCTAGGTGTTAAAACACCGTATCCTAAACGTTTAAAGTGGGAATTGCGAGAGCATGCAGCCATTGTAAAATCATTAGTGTTTGATAAAGATAAAATTGAAAAGAATAAAAAGCCGATGAATGTGTAGTGAAAGAAATCCGTTTAAATAGATAATGGAAGAGGTGAGTCGTATGGATGAAATATGTACTGTTCAATGCGTACACGCAGATGTGGTCGAACAGGTTAAAACACAGCTTCCAGATGAAGCGTTATTGTTAAAATTAGCTGAATTATATAAAGCAATGGGCGACCCAACCCGTATTCGCATTATTTCAGCACTGACCCAGTCAGAAATGTGTGTTTGCGACTTAGCAAACTTATTAGATATGACGCAATCTGCGATTTCGCATCAGTTGCGTGTCTTACGCCAAACCCATTTGGTCGCGTATCGAAAAGTTGGCAAAGTCGTCTATTACTCATTAGACGATGATCACATTAAAATGTTATATGAACAAGGGCTTGTGCATGTATCACATGCCCATCAATAAAAAACTCCCTCCCCTATCAGTGTGGGGGAGGAAGTAGTGATAGAGTAGGCGATTTTCGCCTACTTTTTTTAGTGTGTATTTAGTTACAATCTGGACGTTCAAATAGTTCGCGAATATTTTTATAAGGTCCAAATACAATGAGAATATCTTCTGATTGGAGAGTGGTATCGCCTAGGATATTTGGTAAAATATTTCCATTTCGTCGAATGGTTAAAATTAAAATATTATATTTTGTTCGAAGATTCGTTTCACTAAGTTGCTTATCTTTAAAACAACTTGGGATATGAGTCAGGTTAATTTTAACCATGGCCATGGTATGATATTGATCAATTAAAACGAGTGGATTTGATTTTTCTCCAAACATAATGTGATTTCCGATTTTTTCAATAAAGCGATCAAAGGTTTCTTTGACCCACCAATTTCTGCGAATCGCATACAGTAATAAAATAAAAACAAACAATAGTAACATTGAAATAGCCATATTCATGAGCTCAAGATTTTTAAGTTGTAAGAAAAGGTTAACAACTGAGGACACAATGGTAACAGTAAAAGCATAACCAAATAACATTGTGATTCTTGCAAGTCGCCGTCTAACAACGGAACCGGTGATTATTTCACTTTCTTGTGTCGTAAAGCCAGAGTTTGTGAGTAAAGAAATGACTTGAAATTTCGCTTTTTCTTCAGTGAGCCCCGTTAAGCGAAACAAAACAGTGAATACTTCAATAATCAAGATATAAACCAAAATAAAAGTTATAAATAAGAGCAATGACCCAATAAGACTCATAGCTAGTTCCCCCTCTTAGTATTGTTGTAGAACCACATCCCCTAAAGGTCAACAGCGTGTAAACTACATCATGGTCAAACATAGTATACTATATGTTTAAAAAGCTAGATATTAACCATAAGATGCTAAATTATTATATAGAGGCTAAATTATACACAAAATAAAAGAAGCATAAGTTTAATTTTAGGTGAACAAACGCTAGGGCATTTAATTAATCACTAAACTGGATTCTGGTTCACAATATAGGCTAATACCCTAACCAAACTTCCGCTTTTTACATATATAGTATAAGGCGCTTTTATAAATTGAGAAGGAGTGAGAGAAATGCCTTATGTTGTTATTGATTCTGGTCATGGTGGGTATGATAAAGGAGCTAGTTATTTTGGCTATAATGAAAAAGATATTACGTTAAGAGTAGCTAAAAAAGTTGCATCCCGTTTAAAAGCTCTTGGATTTGATGTGAAGTTATTAAGAGAGACGGATGAGTATTTAGGAAATGCTTCAGAACGTGGTCGCATGATTGCAGAATTAAAACCTGATTTTGCAATTAGTATTCATGTTAACAGTAGTGGTGGAGAAGGAAAATTAACAGGTGCAGAAATTATTACCCCACTTGGAAAAAGTGTGGCTAGATTTGAATATTATTTAAGAGAAGGATTTGAAAAACTAAATAAATTTAGACAAATTTATTCACGAATTTCGGGTGGTGAAGTTGTTGAACGTTTCATTGATCCTGAAACAATTCGCTATACGAAAACATACGATTCAAGAAATTATTATGGAATTATCCGTGAAGCTTGGAACGGTGGTGTTCCGCTTGATATCGTTGAGATGTTTTACATCGATAATGAAGGGGATCTTTATACGTTTTTAAATCAAGAAGATAAATATGTTGAAGCGATTGTGCGTGCCATGGCAAAAGCATTTAATATCACATATCGTGAAGAAGTGACAACGCAATCAACGCATCCAACTCGTACTGAATATGCTAAAACATCTCAAGTGAAAAAACCGGATACGTACTATCGTGTTGTCTGTGGGTCTTTTTATGCGGTGGAAGATGCTAAAAGGATGCAACAACAATTGTTAGACGATCATTATGAAGATGTTTGGGTACAACAAGTTCCAATTAAATAATGTTTAGTCTACCTTTACATTAAGAAATAATAAAAGGAAAGGAAAATGCGACAAGGAAATGGGGTCGCATTTTTTATATGTTGAAAATTAGGGAAATATGCATGTATAAAATGATTATTTATACCGTAAAAAAGATGAAATTAATGTCACT
>DNGE01000017.1:1661-25194 GCA_003486705.1 Bacillota bacterium | reverse complement strand
ATTGCATTTTTAGGAAAAGAATTTGATCGTGATTTAGAAAAAAGAGAAATCATGGTGATTGGTATTATATTTGGATTGACTTGTTTATTGTTTGGTGGTTTAAAAATAACAACAATTTTTATTGTTGAAATTATGATTGTCAGTTTATTAATGCTAATTTCGTTCTTTATTGGGGGGAATCTTGCAGGGATTATGCCTGTGTTAATGTATGGTTTATACATTCTGGGGAACGGTTTTATGTTTTCTGAATTAAGTGTGGCGCTATATATGTATTTAATAGGCTCGTTTATTGGGTGTGCAACTGTTCTTGAAATAAGTAGTATCCAGGCTAAAAAAGTGAGATGGTTTAATTTATTAAAAGTAATTGTTGTTTTATTATGTTGCTCACTGTTAGTTGTTGGACGGTACATGGATATTATTTGTATTTTAATTGTCTTTGTTCCGATAGCGGCTAGTTTATATTATCTTGTCGCCTATTTAGAGACTGTAAATTTAGTATTTAAACAACATGTGATACATGCAAATCATGATTTTTTAACGGGATTAGGTAATGTTAGAACACTCGATGTTAAATTAAAATATTTAATGGAGAATGCTAAAAAGCATAATCAAGAACTTTCAACATTAATGTTAGATTTAGATTATTTTAAAAAGATAAATGATACGTACGGGCATGAAGCGGGAGATATTGTCTTGCAAGAGTTAGCAACTATTTTTAAAAGTTGTTGCCGAACAACAGATATTCTTATTCGAAAAGGTGGCGAAGAGTTTTGTATCTTACTTCCAAATTGTGATAGTGAGACGGCACAAAAAATAGGAGAACGAATTCGAAAAGAAGTGAAATATCATCCATTTTTGTTACCGTCAGGTAAACTAATCAGTGTAACGATTTCAATTGGTGTCTCAACACTAATAAATGAAGTTGAAAATCCGAATGATTTAATTAACTTTGCTGATGAAGCGTTGTATAAGGCTAAAAAACAAGGCCGTGATCAGGTCGTTGTCTATCAGATTCAAACAAACCTATAATGGGTTTGTTTTTTATTTGCCGAATAAAAGTCGTATGTTATAATGAGAGCACAGGATATGATGATTAGGGGATTAGGATAATGGTGCAAGAAATTTTGTCTATTGGTAATTATGAAGTAAAAATTGAGCGTAAGAAAATAAAAAATATTTACTTAAAAGTAAAGCGAAATGGCGATATTTTACTGACTGCTCATCCAAATGTTGAGTTGAGTTATTTAGAACAGTTTGTGCAATCAAAAGCGAAATGGATTTTACAAAAGAAAATGGCGATGGAACAACGAAAGATAGAAGCTAATCAACATTGTAGTGAAAGCGAACAGTTTATAACGGTTTTGGGTATGAAGTTGATGCCTTTAACAATCAAAGCAACTTGCTCAAATATTGTAGTGCAACCTCCGTATTTAAAGCAGTATGTGTTGCCAAATACAACAGAAACAACAGCTCGAAAACAGTTAGAAACATGGTTGCAATATCAACTCGATGATAAAATTAAAGAATATATTAAAAAATATTGGCCTTATTTTAGTGAACGGGGGATAGGACCCGTTGAAGTGAAGTATCGCAAAATGAATGCGACGTGGGGTGTTTGTCGTCCTGTTTCTCGAACGATTACGTTTAATAAACACTTGATCGCGTGTGATCCTGAATTTGTGGAGTTTGTCGTTGTTCATGAACTTTGCCATTTGATACACGCAAATCATGGTCAGCATTTTTATGCTTTATTGCAACACTTGCTACCGCAGTGGAAGGCCTATTCAAAGCGTCATTAATGGATGTTAAGCACTAGAACTCTTTAAAGGGAGATTCTGGTGCTTTTTCTATGTGGATTTTAAATGTGTGGTAAAACGGGGGATACCAATTGTCTTTTTTTCGAGTTGTCTATCATAATTTTTAGAACAATTGTTTGATTTTTTGTTCGAACGAGGTATATTTTTTTGATCTTTATGGTATACTATTATCAAACATGTGTTCGGAGTGTGTTTGAGATGAAGATAGAAAGAAGTCAACGAAATATTATTTGTATTGATTTAAAAAGTTTTTACGCTTGTTGTGAATGTGTTGCAAGAGGTCTGGATCCTTTTACAACGAAACTCGCAGTTGTCGGTCGACTTGATGAACCTGGAAGTATTATTTTAGCAGCCTCACCAGGATTACGAGCGGCTGGTGCTAAATCGAGATGTCGGGCGTATGAGCTGCAAGCATTCAAAGATGTGATTTATGCACCAGCTCGTATGCGCCACTATTTAGAAGTATCAAAGGCTATTGTATCGGTTTATTTACGGTATATATCCGTTGAAGATTTACATGTTTATTCGATTGATGAAGCTTTTTTAGATGTGACAGGATACCTTCATTTATATAAATGCGATGATGTCACACTAGCTAAACGCATTATGAGTGATATCGTCAAAGAAACGGGTGTTCCGTCTACATGTGGCATTGGACCTAATTTATTATTAGCAAAGTTAGCACTAGATAACGAGGCGAAAAAAGCACCTGATGGTGTAGCTAAGTGGACGTATGAGGATGTGCCAACAAAGTTGTGGCCTATTACCCCTCTAGCTGAAGTGTGGGGAATCGGTGCGAAAATGGAAACATCTCTGAATAAAATGGGGATCTATTGTGTCGGGGATATTGCCCATTATCCGCTTGAATTTTTAGTGAAGCGGTTTGGTGTATTAGGTGAAGAATTATATCGCCATAGTCACGGAATTGATGAGAGTCGGATTAATCAGGCCTATCAGCCTCAGTCTACGTCGATTGGGGGATCACAAGTGCTTATGCGTGATTACTTTGCACACGATATTAAAACGGTGATTTTAGAGCAAGTTGAAGAAGTTATGATGAGGTTGCGACGAAAAAAGAAAATGTGTTTATGTATCTCACTATCTATCGGTTATAGTAAAAAAGTAGGCGGTGGTTTTTCAAGACAAACCACATTTTCGCAACCGACCGATTTAACAGATGTCGTTTTTGAAGCGTGCATGGGATTGTTTTATCAACATTATAATGGCTCGCCCATTCGAAAGATTGGGATACACGTCACAAAACTTTGTAGTGGGGATCAAGTCCAACTAAATTTATTTGAAGACGTCACAAAAAAACAAAAGCTAGCGCATGCGATGGATGACATTCGATTAAAGCATGGAAAGGCAAGCTTGTTGCGTGCTGTCTCGTTTAGTGAAGAAGGAACTGCAAGATATAGAAGTACCTTACTGGGTGGACATAAAGCTTAATAAGTTGAATCAGTGTGTTGTTCGTGGTTCAAGAACATAAAAAGGTTAGAGGTGAAAAAATGAATGATCGCGGTATGATGAAGTGGCAACCATTTGCGTCTATTACGGAACAAAGTGGTGCTATCTATGACTTGTTAAATGATTTATCAAAAATAGAAAAACCTATTTTAGATGAGTGGCAGCATGAAGAAAATGCGCGAAAGTTACTGAGTGCGCATCTAAACGAAGAAACAATTATACTCACGTATTATCAAAAGGGGCAATTACATGATCAAAAAGGCCGAGTTTATAAAATAAATGAACCGTATCGTTATATTATGTTTAACTATCTAAACAGTCAATGTTTAAAAATTTCATTCGATAATATTATTCGGGTTAATTAAACGGAAGAAAGAGAAATATGGAACTTTTGTAAATAATCGGTATAATAGAAACGGAGTTTAAAATGTAGCAGTATAGGAACGAGTTTTAGGAGGAAAAAGATTGGATTTTTTAGATTATGTTGATGCCGTCATTGAAGTATTAAATGATGCCCACTGGACGGATTATGTTTTTGTGGTGCTCCTTTATTTAATTGCAATCACAGCATTGAGTAAAAGTTGGAAGAAAAATAAACGCAAGATTTGGTATAACTATATGTGGTTAGTTGCGTTTCCGCCGGTCGGTCTTCAACTCATTCACCAAAATCGAAAGATTAAGAAAAAACTAAAGAAACAAATTACAACAGCAACATATACCATCATGAGCGTCTTTGTTTTAGCAATTGGTATTTATCTTGGTTGGTTACCAAAACCTGAGTATTCAACGCTAGTTGATTCACAAACAGTTATTGAAAATCAAGGACTAAGTAAGCGAGAAAACGGGTTAGAATTACGAGTGCATTACCTCGATATTGGCCAAGGGGATGCAACGCTAATTGAGTATGGAGATTATCATGTTTTAATTGATGGTGGAAATAACGGAAAAGAACCAGAATTACTAGCTTATATGGAACAAATCGGTGTGGATGATATTGAAATCTTGATTGCAACACATCCAGATGCTGATCATATAGGTGGGCTAAAAGAAGTGCTTGAAGCTTACGATGTAGCTCTAATTATTGACTCAGGAGAGGCGCATTCTTCTAAAACATATCGTGATTATTATGAACAAGTGCAAATTCAAGTCAGTCAGGGTGGTACGTATTTAGAAGATGATGATATGATATTTTACTTAGCCGATAATGTGGTGTTTGAAATAATTGAGACTGGTGATGAAAATGGTGATCGTAATAATAATTCAGTTGTGACACGTCTAACATATGACGATGTTGACTTTATATTTACAGGTGATATGGAATCAGGCGTTGAGCAAACGATATTAAATAGAAATCTTGAAGCATCTATTTTAAAAGTAGGTCATCATGGGTCAAGAACGTCCTCATCACAGGAATTTTTAGATGCTGTAAAGCCTGAAGTTGCAATTATTAGTGCCGGATTAAATAATACGTACGGACACCCACATCAAGAAGCATTGAATCGTTTAAATGATGTCGATGCAAAAACGTATACGACGTTTGAACGAGGACATATTGTAGTGAAAACATTCGGGCAAACATATGAGGTTATATGTAATCGTTAAAGGTAAATTTGGTTAGATAAGGTTTATAAAAAAGAAAAAAAGCGACAAACTAAGAAAATAGCGATGTCTATTTCTAGCGGTTTGTCGCTTTTTTTGTAAAGTTAAGAGAAGAGAAAGGATTTCAATGACATGTTAAAAACGATGAAAAAAATTATGTTAGTTATTTTAGGAGGAAGCGTAGTTTTTCCAAGTTTAGTAATCGAGGCAACGGATATTACACAGCGAGATTATCAATACGTTTATGGCATGGATCCTCAAACCTTTGATTATTTGTATACGTATAAACATACTGATACACAACACCTTGCCAATTTCGTGGATGGATTACTTGAACATGATGAATATGGAAACCTCATTCCTTCGATTGCAAGTCATTACGAATCAAATGAAGATTACACGGTTTGGACATTTAAAATCCGTGAAAATGTAAATTGGTATACAGATGATGGGGTTGAATATGCTCCGGTTACCGCTCACGATTTTGTAGCGGGATTGCAACACGCCGTTGATTTTGACTCACAAACCTTATATTTAGTCGAACCGCTCATTAAAAATCTAACCGCTTATAAAAATAAAGAAGTGACATTTGATGAAGTCGGAATCAAGGCGTTGGATGATCATACGCTTCAATACACGTTAAATGCACCAACCCCATACTTTCATACGATGACCACCTATGCCATTTTATTTCCTGTTAATCAAACCTTTTTAGAATCAAAAGGAGTGGGGTGTAAATTAGGAGCACCAGACTTATCAGCATGTGAGTTTGGAGCGTTGAAAAGTGATGCTATATTATATAACGGTGCGTACTTACTTAAAAATTTAACCCCCAAATCAGTCATAGAATATGAAATGAACCCAAACTATTGGGATGTCGAACATGTCTATATTCCAAAAGTGAGATTATTATTCTTTGGTGAGGGAGATCCAAGTAGCATGTTTACGATGTTTGATCAAGGCGATTTAGCATCGGCACCTGTTTATGCAAATAATCCAGGCATGTTTAAAGCAGCTAAAGATAAATACGGCGATTCAATCTTTGTGACTGATAACGGTCGAGCTTCTTTTTTTGCAACCTTTGTGTTTGATCGAAATATCTACCATTCACCCATCGACTCAAAAGTAGATGTTTCATCTAAAACAGAAAAACAAAAAGAAGATACGAAAAAAGCGATTTGGAATAAGGAATTTAGACAAGCTATTATGTTTGCACTCGACACCTCAGCTATTAATGCACAAGAAGTCGGCCATGACTTAAAGTACTTATCGTTACGTAATATGTTGAGTCAACCCGACTTTGTTTATAATTCAAAAGGAGAGTCTTTTGGAGAATTAGTGGCTAAAAACTTAACAACGCTCAATCCTCAATTGTATCCAAGCGGTATTGATTTAAGTGATGGTGCAATGGCGTATTATAATGTGGAAACAGCTCAAAAACGAATGGCTGTCGCAAAAGAAAAATTATTGGATGAAGGGGTCGATTTCCCAGTGCAACTTGATTTGATTGTAAATGGAGAAGTCGATATGTCGTTCCGTTCTGCACAGGCGATTAAATCAACATTGGAATACAATCTAAAAGGGGACGTACAGGTTAATTTAATTATCAGTGATACTGAAAACATGGTTGCAATGCAATCCGCAGATCAAGTGAATACAGATTTGTATTTTGCATCGGCATGGTCACCAGACTATGGAGATCCTAAGACGTATTTGGATACGCTAGATCCAGATTGTGGAGATTTGTTAAAAAGCTTTGGTTTAAATTACACTGGAAGTGAAGTCGGCGAGGATGCAATCATTAAAAAACGTATTGGGTTATACGAATATAAAGCATTAAAAGAAGCTGCCGATTCAGAATACTATGATTTAGATAAACGATATGAACGATATGCAAAAACTGAGGCGTACGCCATTGATCAAGCGTACTTGATTCCGTATACGACATCAGGTGGAAGTTATGCGGTAACAAAAGTGGTTCCATATACTAGAATTTATTCCCCATACGGCTTATCACCTGCAAAATTTAAACGCATGCAAATTAGCGATCAGGTGATAACAGTTAAAGAACGAGAAGGATTAAAAGCAACGTGGGAACAACGTGTTTCTGAATTTATGGGGAAATAGGATGGAATTGGTGTGAAAAAAGGTGAAAATTTTCTTTTCAAGTGCAGCATTCTTAGATATAATCGAATAAGGAAATTTCATTGAAGGCGATTTGTTGCCGACTTGAAAGGAGATATGAATATGAGTGTTTTAAATGTGACGAACTTAAGTCATGGTTTTGGAGATCGTACAATTTTTGAAAATGTATCGTTCCGTTTATTAAAAGGAGAACACGTTGGTTTAATTGGGGCAAATGGTGAAGGTAAATCAACGTTTATGAATATTATTACAGGGAAATTACAACCCGATGATGGGAAAGTTGAATGGTCACGTAATGTTCGTATTGGTTATTTAGACCAGCACGTGTCGCTTCAACCAGGTATGACGATTCGTGATGTCTTAAAAACAGCGTTCCAATACTTATTTGATATGGAAGCTAAGGTAAATGATTTATACATGCAAATGGGTGAGGTTGACCCGGATGAGATGGATAAATTATTAGAAGAAGTTGGGGTTATTCAAGATATCCTAACAAATAATGATTTCTATACAATTGATGCTAAAGTAGAAGAAATTGCTCGCGGATTAGGTTTAAATGATTTAGGACTTGATCGTGATGTAACAGAGCTAAGTGGAGGACAACGTTCAAAAGTCTTACTTGGTAAATTATTATTAGAAAAGCCAGACATCTTATTATTAGATGAGCCAACCAACCACTTAGATGAAGCACATGTAAGCTGGTTGACACGCTACTTACAAGAGTATGAAAATGCGTTTATCTTAATCTCGCATGATATTCCATTCTTAAATAGTGTTATTAACTTAATTTATCACATGGGGAATGGTGAGCTAAATCGCTACGTTGGAGATTACGATAACTTTGTTCGCATTTATGAAGCGAAAAAATCACAATTAGAATCAGCTTATAAAAAACAACAGCAAGAAATTGCCGATTTAAAAGACTTTGTTGCCCGTAATAAAGCGCGTGTTTCAACACGTAATATGGCGATGTCAAGACAGAAAAAACTTGATAAAATGGATGTTATTGAATTAGCACAAGAGCGCCCGAAACCAGAGTTCAACTTTAAATTAGGACGCACAGCTAGCCGTTATATTTTCCAAACACATGATTTAGTGATTGGATATGATGAGCCATTATCAGCATCATTAAACTTAACAATGGAGCGCGGTCAAAAGATTGCAATCTGTGGAGCAAATGGTATTGGTAAAACAACGTTATTACGTTCAATTATTGGTGAAATTCAAGCGATTTCTGGTAATGTTGAGTTAGGTGATAACTTATTAATTGGATACTTTGAACAAGAAATCAAAGGTGGAAAAGATAAAACGTGTTTACAAGAGTTTTGGGATGAGTTCCCTCACTTAACACAAGGTGAAGCGCGTGCAGCTTTAGCGAAATGTGGATTAACAACAAAACACATTGAAAGTAAAGTAATGGTGCTTAGTGGTGGGGAGCAAGCTAAAGTACGTTTAGCTAAATTAATCAACCGCGAAACGAATGTCTTAATTCTCGATGAGCCAACGAACCACTTAGACGTTGATGCAAAAGATGAATTAAAACGTGCCCTACAAGATTATAAAGGAACAGTCTTACTTATTTCCCATGAACCTGAGTTCTATCGCGATATCGTGACAGATATTTGGGATGGAGAAGAGTGGACAACGCGTTTAGTTTAATCCTAAATATAAGAAAAAGATGTATTCGAGCGGATACATCTTTTTCTTATATATTTGTGAAAAATGAAATAAAATCAATCCCGACTGAGAGTTTCTGATGAAATTGTGAAAAAAATGTAGAAAAATATTGATTCAAAAATTTATCTATGGTATGAATATAGATGTGAAAAATGAATGTAAATCGCAAAGATAATGAAAGTTATCCACGCAAAGCTATAGGGTCTAAGTTCGCTTATCGAATATGACAGCCAGTTGCCATTATATTTTATTATTTAATATAAGAGGAACTGGTGAAATAAAGTATACGTGTTTTTAAAACACTATGCTAATCGATGGCAACTAGCCTCAAGCGCCGTGTTAAACCAGTAGCCTCAATTTGAATTGAGCTTGTTGAGGTTCTGTAAGAAATCAAATCGAGTTCTTCGTGTGATCATTCAATGTTTTGGTAGGATATATGAATGAATTTAAATAATAAAAATTAATGAATTTAAATGAGTTAAATAGTATTGGCTATTAAGGGGTGGCATTGAATTTGTAATGGGTAGCGTAGATTTAATGATATTAAATTTAACAAAAAATTCAAATGTTCAATCCTTGTTAGACATATCGAGTTCTTTTAGTAACGAATAGTATTTAATGTGATTAAAGATTGAGGATGTCATATCCTCTAATAATACTGCTAATTGATATATGGTGAAAAAATGTAGGATTATGTAGTCCAATGATGCCTTATTGTATCCAAAATAAAATTTGTTGTCCGTAAATAAGTTGAGGGCTGAATATCGATGGGGGAGTCGATGCGTCAGACTTAATTAATTGCGCCAGTTATCTATTGGATTATCCTTCGATCTAACCATGAACCAAAAAAACGGCTATTTTTCTTTATTAAGCTTATTTATTAAATGAATTACAACAAATCGGGTATGTTCAGTGTTGTCGTTATCAAATTTTTATTCATTTTATAAATAAAATATAATTGTTTGCTAACCCGCTATTAAAAACAATCAGTGGCAATCAAAATGGTTTTTAATAGAGGCTTATTAAAACGTAGAGAAAATCAATGATGAAACAACGTTTAACAATCTATTAGACACTCATCATGAAAAAAATTTAATAAATGAGTAAGCTTAATATTTACGATTCATTATTCTAGGAGACCCTCGTTGAGGGTCTCTTTTTACGTTATGATAGAAATTCGTGTGATTTTGGCCTGCATATGACCGAGGGCAGTCAAAAATTCCATCGAAACTTTATTAATTTTTTCATAAACAAAAGTGTTTACATAATTTTTGTAAAAATATAGAAATTTATTATAAAATCTGTTATAATGACAAGTATCGACAATTATAATTTTTTATCTAGGGGGATAAAGGATGAGACAAGTAGAGAATTTCTTTGAAAGAGACGCTCAGTTAGTTAACATTAGGGAAGAAATGTTAGAAGTAATTGGAGAACAATTAAAAAGGCACGAACATGTGATGGGGTATTTTTATGGTGGGGCGATTGGTGCCCACCAAACGGATCAATATTCAGATATTGATTTACGTGTTATTGTACAACCGGCTTTTTATGAAGCCTTTGTGAATGAGAAAAAGGAAATCGCAAAATCATTTGGAGATCTTTTATTTTGTGAAGAAACGCAAGATAGAGCGTCTTATATTACGCTTCACTACCGTAATTTTATTAAGGTCGACTTATTTATTTATCGACCACAAGACTTATGTCCATCTATCTGGAATAAGAAAATTGAAATTTCATATGATCCATATGGCATGGTAGAACACATTCACTCAGCATCAAAAAGCTTTATGTACGATTTAAATGAGAGAGAGATTAATCATTGGCGTACAAAGTTCTTTGCGACTTACCACGATTTATATCGCAGTGTCAATCGAAAAGAATCATTTAAAGCGATGCATGATTTAAATGAACTTCGCTGGTTAATGGCAACAGGGTGGATGATGGAACAAGGCGTGCTCCCAAATAACTACTTAGAGTGGTCAAATATAGAAGGTGAACGTTCAAGTTTAAGCCAAGCACAAGTGGACCAATTAAAAAAATGGGACCTTACAAGTGATTTAGAACACATCATCACAACCGCAAAAGGGATTAAAGATGAATTTGTAAAACTTCATCACACATTATGCCGTAAAGCAAGTGTTGTAGAAAACAAAGAGTGGGTTCACCAAGTATTAAATCAAGTCGCATAACGAAAAAGAGCTGATTCAGCTCTTTTATTATGCCTTCCAACTAATAATTGTATTTGGACAGATGATAGATAGTTATGTTATAGTAAACGAATAAAGACAAGTTTATTTTAAAGAAATGTTGGTGAGAACATGATTATAAAAAAAGGGGTCAAAGATATTGTCGGCTATGTTTACCAACAAGGTGATTTAAATACCGAGTATTTTCAAGCGAATCGGGCTCAGTATGGGACACAAGCGCATCAACGTATCCAAAAGACATATCACGATGACGAGTGCGAAGTATTTATTGAAGAAACCATCAAATATTTAGGACATGATATCACCTTAAGTGGGCGCATGGATTTATTACTGCAAACAGATAGTGAACTCATTATTGGCGAAATTAAATCCACGACGAGAAAATTGGAAAACATAAAAGAAAACGACCGACCTGCTCACTATGCCCAAGCAAAATTTTATGCGTATATGTTACTAAAACAACGACCTGAGGTATCTTCTGTGGTGGTGAGAATGATCTATTGTGATTTAGAAGGGAAGCAACAACGAACATTTGACCACACATACACGCTGGAAATTTTGGAGCCTTTTGTATTAGAAACGCTTGAAATTTATATCGACTGGTATTTAATTTTGATAGATTCCATGAAAAAGAAGTTAAAAACAGCGAAAACCTTGACGTTCCCATTTGGTGACTTTAGACAATATCAACGCGAATTATCAGGCTCGGTTTATCAATGTATTAAGACAAAGAAAAACTTATTATTACGAGCGCCAACTGGGATTGGAAAAACAATGGGCACTATCTTCCCAAGTATAAAGGCGTTAAGTGATGAGGAACAAAAAATCTTTTATCTGACAGCCAAAACGATGGGGCGAAGTGTCGCGGAAAAGGCGTTTAAGATTTGTCATGACCGTGGGTTTCATGCCAAAGTAACGACCATTACGGCCAAAGAAAAAATTTGCTTTATGGAAGAAGTGAAATGCGACCCGACTTACTGTCCGTACGCTTTAGGGTATTTTGATCGCGTCAATGAAGCGACAAAAGATTTATTTGTCAATCATTCTATTTTTGATCGGGAAACCATTGCAACTTATGCGAAAAAGCATGAAGTTTGCCCGTTTGAATTTTCCCTCGGCATGGCCTCGGTCAGCGACGCCATCATTGGGGATTACAATTATATGTTTGACCCGCGCGCCTATTTAAGACGCTTTTTTGATGAGCCGTCGAATCACATTGCCTTAATTGATGAGGCTCATAATTTATATGATCGCGCATGTAGTATGTATTCGGCAACGCTAATGAAAGAACCGATTAGTGAGTTAAAACGTGTCTTTAAAGATCGTCATAAAGAACTTGCAAAGGCGTTGAGCAATTTTGATATGAAATTTATTGAATACCGTCGTGAGTTGCAAGAAGGAAATCATAAAGATTTATTTAAATTAGACTTAGATCGCGCCTTTTTAAATCGAGCAGAAGACTTGCTTGATGTGACAGAAAAGTATTTGTATCAATATCCAGACACGGAATACAAACCACAGCTCATGACCTTATATTTTGATTTATTTCAATTTTTAAGAATTGCAGACTTTTTTAATGAACAATTTAGAGCGCGTTATGAACGATTTGGAGCCGATGTGAGAGTGTCAATCGTTTGTTTAAATCCGAGTCAGTATTTAGTTGAAAAAATGGAGCAAGTTCGTTCAACCATCCTCTTTTCAGCAACGCTACACCCCTTAGACTATTACCAAACGGTTTTATTAAATGATGAAGACTGTGAACAAATTTTCTTACCGACACCGTTTGAACGAAAGCATTTAGAGTTAATTGTTCATCGCGGTATCTCGACGAAATATCGTGCACGTGAATACTCACTTCAACATCTTGTGCAATCGATTTATGAAATAACCCGCAAACAAGTTGGTAACTACTTGGTGTTTTTCCCGTCCTATCAATATTTAGAGATGGTTTACGATGCGTATGAACAACGCGTTGGTCAGACCCAAAAATTACTAGTCCAAGAACGTGAAATGGACGAAGTCGCACGTGAGCAATTTCTTGACCAGTTTGTTTCGCAACCGACGCAAACCCTTGTTGGGTTTACTGTTTTAGGTGGCATTTTTGGAGAGGGAATTGACTTAATTGGTGACCGATTAATCGGTTCGATCATTGTTGGCGTTGGGCTGCCACAAATCAATCCGCTGACGGAGCAGCGCCGTCAATACTTTGAAGATAAGTTTGCAAAAGGGTACTTGTACGCCTACGTTTATCCCGGCTTTAATAAAGTGATGCAGGCCGTTGGCCGCGTCATTCGAACGGAACATGACAAAGGAATGGTCATGCTGATGGACGAGCGATACGTCGAACAGACGTATCTTGAACTGTTCCCTTATGAGTGGCAACATGCCAAATTTATTGGTCATATTAATGAAATAAGGAAGTAAAAGCCACCTCACGGTGGCTTTTACTTCCTTAGATAGAACGTTATTTTAATAATTGATAATATAACCCATGTTGTGTGCAGTAAAAATACAACTGCCCACGACCAAATTTATGAAATCTAAATTGCAGTGCCCACTCAGGATACTGTTTAATGATCAGGACCTTATCACCCGTTACATAGGCAACAAATGAAATAAAGTGATTTTTTTTCATCTCGTGATCGGATGTGACATATATCTCATCTTCAACAGGTTCTAATATTAATTGATGAGATTCATCCGCTTTAACGGCTTCTAACGGCTCTAGTTTTCGACCACAACACGAGATTGAAGCCGATGCAGTGGCAGTCATGACGTTTTGACACTGTGGGCAAACAAAAAATTTTATCTGTTTCATATTTCCTCCTACACTTTCATTACTCATTAGCTCGCCAGCTAATATTTCTTCGATGTTGACACCTAAAATAGTTGATAATTCGCTTAATAAAGAAATATCAGGACAACCTAAGCCACGTTCCCACTTACTAATTGTTTTATCACTGATGTTCATTAATTCGGCAACTTGTTTTTGGGTCAACTGTTTTTCTTTTCGCAAACGATAAATCAAAGTTCCTATCTTCTCACAATCCATTCTTAGACCTCCTTACTTTAAGTATACTTATTTTTGAAAACCAATCAATAAACGCTCCGTAGAGTTTTAAATCCAAATCTACCTTCACAGTAAATGCAATCATTAGACAAATGAGAAAAGAGAGTCAAGCATTGTACAGTTTTTATCTGTCAATTGCTATCCCATTTTATTTATAATAAGGGTACGTCATATCCCCCTCTAGGCAGGATGACGTCCTACTAATAATGAGGTAATAGGATTACAAAAAACATTAGGGAAGCGAAAAAGATAATAACTAGCGATATAGTTTGAAAATTTCGAATCCAGAACCCATCGTAATTGTGCTGAAACTGTTTAGGATAACAAAAATAGAACACCTAAGTTCATAGCATAAGAATAAAAGACACTTAATCCTATTTCTTTCTAAAGTATGTATATCAAAGTACCTATGACAGAAGCTGTGGTCGATATTTATGCCGAATAGGGTCCTACTACATATTATGATAATAAAAACTAGTTAGAAAACACAAAAAATATCGTTTATTAGAAATGGACACAAAAAGAAGATAATGTATTATATTGGAATATGATATAATAGTTTTAATTCTATATGTGTGGAAAGATTAGGGAGTTTATATGAAGAATATAGTCGTCATTAATTCTAGCTTAAAGGGGAAAGCTAGTTCAACATTGAATATTACAAATGCGTTTTTAGAAGGATATAGATTAGTCGTAGATGATGCAAAAATTGAGTATTTTCATTTAACAGAGTTAAATATTCAAACATGCATGGATTGTGAAGGGTGTAACACGAATACTAGCAGGGGCTGTCATTTTGTAGATGATATGTCATACTTGCTTGAAAGATATCAAGCAGCAGATTTAATTATTCATAATTTTTCGCTTAATCATAATGGGTTACCTTCTTTGTTACAAACATTTATTGAACGAATGAGACCGTTACGTACCTTTGTTATTGAGGATGAAATGGACGGTCATGTTTCAGTTAAATCGTTTTATAATCGTCCAGCAGATAGCAAATTTGTTATTATTAGCACGTGTCGGTCAACAAATATTGAAGAGTCGTATAAAGCCGTTAATGTACGAGTGGATCAAAACTTTAATGGGAAAGCAACGAAACTATTTTTCCCGTCTACGCTGTATCCGTATGTCAATGAAACAATAAGTGGTATTGATTTTTTTAAAGCCATTCAGTGGGCAGGGCAAGACTTTGCTAAAGATGGTGAAATAAGTAAACCAGTGTATGAAATTTTATATCGATTTTGTCCAAATACAAAGCAAAACATTGTGATTCCGGCAGATTGTGCAAATACATATTTCCAATTGGATTTGAATTATGAAAAGTTAAGACTCATTGGATTAGGGAAGCTTTCACCGCTAAAAGAGACATATGATGCATCGCGGTTAAAACTTCAAAACCAGATTCTTGAAATTAAGTTTACAGATATCAATGAATCATATCAACTTATATTAAAATCAGACGAGTTGGAGATTATCCCTAAAGGTAATGAAATCCCTCATGGGGAATTGAAAATGTGCTATCAAGTTTTTGGAGAGCTTGTGATGGGGAAAATGGATGTGTTTAGTGCGGTTAAATTAGGTGTTTTAACATACCATGGAGATATTAAAATTCTAAATGCTCTAAATAATGGTTTATTATACAAGCCGAACAAAAAAAGTGAAGACATGAGTTTATTATTATCAAATGGAGTCAATAAAGATTGGGTGAATCATCCGCTTAATCATCCGATAATTGCCTATATTCCGTGGCTCCTTTGTTTAGTCATTATGGGATTTAATATAACTTTAGGGTTATGTATAGGACTGATGGCTAGTATCCTCACCGTGCTTTTTAAACGTTTAGGAGATACTACGCTGCTGGATAAATTTAATGTGCTTATCTTTTTAATCACGAGTGGAATCGTTTATATGTTATCAAAAATTGAAATGCGCCCTGTGAATGATATTGTAATTATATTGTCACTTGTCTCATCGATTTTTTATGGTTCCTCTTTATTTACCAAGATTCCAATAACAGCTTATATTGGCTATCGGGATTATTATGCTGCATTATCTAGTATTGAAATTTATGTAAAAAAACACCAAGTAATTACCTTCGTGTTAACGACAATGCTAATGGTTATTCCTTTAGTTGAAATGACTGTATCATTTTTACATGTTAATTATAGTGAAATCTATATCATCGCATCTGTTGTGTTCACTTTGTTAATTATCAAATGGATTTCAGTAAACTATGGGAAATGGATGTATTCACGGGTTTCAAAAAATCGTGGTCATAAACTAGAAGATAAAACTGAACACGTAAAAATATAAGGAAAAAGATCTTAGAGTATGAGAAACCTTCATAATCTAGGTCTTTTTAGTATGAATAAAAAAATAGGCGATGATAGACAGTAATAAAAACCATCGATTTAATAAAAGTTCAACCTCTTTGATTGTTTCTACCCTAATGTTCTCATCTGTTATCACCTAAATAAACATTTTAAATAATAAATATTTACATGAAATTAACAAAAAGTTCATATAATTATAACAATATTAAGTATTTTATCAGAAAATGGAAAAATATTCATGTTAAAACAAATACAGAATGTCTTATTTTTGGTATCATAGAGTCAAGAACACGGTTTTAAGAGGGGGGATTTGATGAAAAGGAGTTTTGATATAATAGGTTCTATTTTTTTATTCATTTTATTTTTACCAATCATGTTTCTCATTAGTGTGTGTGTGTTTATAGATTTAGGGTGGCCCATTATCTACAAACACCGATGTCCAGGTTTAAATGAAACGACTTTTACCTTCTATCGATTTAACACAATGAATCATAATAAGGGGAGTAACGGGCGATTATTACCAGCGAAAGACCGACTAACACGTTTTGGAAAGTTTTTAATCAAATATGGGTTAGATGATTTGCCCCAACTTTGGAATGTGATTAAGGGGGATATGAGTTTGGTTGGACCACGACCTGTGATGATTCGAAGTATTCCATCACGAGATGCACGTCAATTAAAACGTCATTCTGTTCGTCCTGGCCTAACGGGCTGGGCACAACTTCATGATCATCGAACGTTGTCATGGGAAGAAAAATATCGATTAGATATGTACTATATAGCCCATCAAACGTTATGGCTCGATGCAAAGATTGTATGGTTCACCTTTTTAAAATTTGTACAGAAGATTTTACATATACGAGATTAAAAAAGTAGTTTATAATAAATAAACGCTTAAAAGACTATCTAATCAATCATAGTGGAATGGTAAAGCAGTTACACGTCATTTGTTTTGGTTTAAATTTGGTAATATAAACTACATCATAAAATAAGTTATCATCATAAAAAGGAGACTGTTCACGGTCATTTGAGCGTGAACAGTCTCCTTTTATGATTTAGTTAGTAGCTAACTCAGCAATTTTTACAATAACTTCGACTGCTTTTTCCATAGATGGCACAGGGATATATTCAAATTTACCATGGAAGTTATGACCACCTGTAAAAAGATTTGGTGTCGGTAATCCCATAAATGATAACTTAGAACCATCTGTTCCACCGCGCACAGGAACAATTAATGGTTTAACATCAACCGCTTCAAGTGCCGATTTTGCTAGCTCAACAATGTGCATTTTATCTTCAATTTTTTCGCGCATGTTGTAATATTGATCGTTGATTGTTAACTCAACCGTATTCGTTGGGTATTTTTGATTAAATTCTTTCACTAAATCATCCACGAATTGTTTACGCTGCTCAAAGCGTTCCTTATCAAATTCACGAATAATAACTTGTAAGTTTGCTTCTTCGCAATGTCCAGATAAATCTGTTAAATGATAAAACCCTTCATACCCTTCAGTATGTTGAGGTGTTTCCATACGTGGGAACATGCTAGCAATTTCCGTTGCAATTAACGCTGCATTGATCATTTTATCTTTTGCATCACCTGGATGAACACTTTTTCCATTCACTTTAATCTTGGCAACAGCTGCATTAAACGATTCGAATTGTAATTCGCCAATGACACCACCGTCTAAAGTATAAGCAAAATCAGCACCGAACCCTTCCACATCAAACTTATCAGCGCCGCGTCCAATTTCCTCATCAGGTGTGAACGCCACTAAAATATTTCCATGCTTAATTTCAGGGTGCGCGATTAAGTATTCAATAGCCGTCATAATTTCAGCAATCCCAGCCTTATCGTCAGCCCCAAGTAAAGACGTTCCATCCGTTGTAATTAATGTTTGCCCCACATAATCATTTAAAGACGGGAATTCTTGAGGGGATAATACAATGTTTTTACTTTCATTTAAAACAATGTCGCCCCCTTTATATTCAACCACTTTTGGTGAAACATTGGCCCCATTAAAATCAGGACTCGTATCCATATGAGAAATAAAGGCAATGCTTGGAACTTTGGCATCTGTGTTAGCAGGTAACGTCGCATATAAATATCCATTATCATCCATGCGTGCATCTGCTAACCCTAATGCTTTCAATTCTTCTAATAAGAATTTACCAAACTCAATTTGATTTGAACTTGATGGACAAGTATCTGACTCCGGATTAGATTTTGTATCCATACTCACATACTTTAAAAAACGATCCATAACAGTCATGTGATGACCTCCTTATAAAATAATATTGTTATTAGTTTAACACATTTTAGGTAAAATTAGTCTTAACAGATGAAAAAATTGGATATATTTAAGCAATGGTAAATGAATCATGAGTTTCACTCCTTGATGTATGAAGTGAAACCAATCATTTCCTAAATAAAGGAGGATTTCAAAAAGAAGTCAGTTCAAAATAGGTCATCTATTCAGATTAAAGTTCGTTGAAACGACACGTAATGTCTTGATTTGAAGATGGTATCTCGTATAAATTGTGTGGAATTTTAACCATTTTAAAAAAGGACGTGGTATGATATCAATAAAATAAATGATGATAGGAGAGAGGGGCTTTAAGATGAGGGAAAAAGTGAAAAATACGTTCATGGATGATGTTGTAGAAGTTGGTGTCAGTCTGTTAATTGGCTATGCCGTCTCTCGCTATGTGCGTGTCGCTATTGCGCGTGGCCAATCAATGATTCCAACCATTAAGCATAATCAACCTGTTCTACTAGATTGTCAGGCATACAAGCGTCGTGAACCGAGACGAAATGATTTAATTGCTTTTAATGCTCATTTAAAGGGCCACTATAAATTTTTCTTAAAGCGCGTCATTGGCGTACCAGGTGATCATGTTGTGATGAAAGAGAATCAAGTCTTTGTCAATGGCGTACGCTTAAGTGAGCCTTACTTAAATGAACCCATGGTCCAACGTCAAACAATAGAACAAATTGTTCCAAAAGGGGAAGTATTCGTACTCGGTGACAATCGCCAAAATAGTTTAGATTCACGCAGTCATCGCTTGGGAACGATTAAGTTAACTGATGTAGTAGGTGTAGTTAAAACGTTTAAGTAAGTAATTGGATAATTAAAAAAGCGACTGGCCCTTGTGTCCAGTCGCTTTAACTTTAACTATTTTTCTTGTAAATCAATAATAACCCTTTTAACAATAACGTATCATCAATAATGATTTGCTTACGACAATGAGGTACGATCGCATTTGATAAGCCACCTGTGGCAACAACCGTACACGGTTGTCCAATTTCATCTTCAATGCGATCAATGATCCCATCAATCATCGCGGCACTTCCATTGATTAAGCCGCTTTTCATACAGTCAATCGTGTTTTTACCGATGACCTTTTTAGGAGCTTCAAGACTGATGCTTGGAAGCTGAGAGGTGTTAGAAGATAACGCCTCTTGTGAGATTTTAACGCCAGGATAAATAAGCCCCCCGACGTAGTTACCTAAGGCATCGACAACAGAAACCGTTGTCGCAGTGCCAAGGTCGATTACAATAAGCGGTGCCTTGTATTCTGCAAGGGCTGCCACAGCATCGACAACTAAGTCACTTCCAAGTTGAGCTGGATTATCGATCGTAATATTAAGACCTGTCTTAATTCCAGGTCCTACAACCATTGGGTCAATGCCTGTTGTTTTACGGACTGCTTCTTTTAAGGCATTCGTCAACGGTGGCACCACCGACGAGATAATACATCCCGAAATGTCAGCTCGACTAATCCCGTTTAATTCGATTATATTTTTAAAATTGATCGCATATTCATCAGCTGTTTTGCGACGGTCTGTTGAAAAACGAGCAACAAAGTGTGTTTTATTTTCTTCAATACAACCTAAAACAATGTTTGTATTGCCTACATCAAGTACTAAAATCATCTGTCTTACCTAACTGCCTTTCCTTGTTTAGTTATTTTAAAGACTGCCATCGTGATGCTTGCTGTCAGCACAGACGCTAAGATGGCTTCAGGCACCCCATTAATCCCGATAATAGACATAATCACGCCATATAAGGCGTTAACCGAAACACCTTTTGCTGCGGCATAGCTCTCAGCAAAAAATAAATAAATGAGCGACATAACTAAAATCGTATTCGTTAATGAACCTGCAAGTCCTGCTACTGCTAATGAGGTTGTCTGTTTTATTCTTGTTTTCAATGCCTGATAAACATAATAAGGAACCACCCCAACTAAAATACGTGGTACAAAACAAATAACTAAGCTTAAGAAATTGCCATTCACATCACCGATTGAGTAAAATGGAGAAAACACAAACGACGTCACCGTCGGTGAAATAGTGTTCATGATTAAACTCGTTAAGCCGAAAAGTGCACCTAAGATGGCACCTTTTTTAGGACCTAAAATAATCGCTCCAATAATAACTGGAATGTGAATAATAGTTGCTTTCGTTACCCCTAGTGGAATATACCCTAAAAAAGGAGTAAATGCCAAAACAAAAACAATGGCTCCAAGCATCGTGAGCTGTAAAAGCTCGAGTGTGTGTTTATTTTTCATCATAATCCCTCCTGCTACTGTTCTCCCAAAGAAGATACAATGCGTGTAATTGATTCCCACAACGCTTCGACTAATCCGATTCAATTTTTAAAGAACAATTAAATTGGAAACATCGTGACGGTACGTGATGAACCAAAAATTATTATATAATAGAGATATCGCTACGTCAAATAACGAAATGGAAGAATTAGGATAAATGGGATGTGAGGTCGAATGTTTAAGTGTGATGGTGCTTAAATATTTAAGCACCATCACACTTAGGTCAGCGTTAAATGTTTTAGCACGTAAAAGAAAATATGCTATAATGAGGGAAAGATTGTAGAATAAAGGTGATGTTATGTTTAGTGGAAAAACGATTATCCTTGGGGTTACGGGTGGGATTGCTGCTTATAAGATTGCAACGCTTGCCTCAATGTTAAAAAAACAGCACTGTGATGTGCATGTGATTATGACGGAAAATGCAACACAATTTATTACGCCGGTGACATTTGAAACGTTAACGGGGAATAAGTGTTTAGTTGATACGTTTGATCGCAATTTTACAATGAATGTGAATCATATCTCGCTTGCTAAGCGTGCAGATGTGATGATGATAGCACCAGCATCGGCCAACTGTATTGCTAAAATGGCGCATGGGTTAGCGGATGATATGTTAACAACGACGGCTTTAGCGTGTACGTGTCATAAAATTGTGGCACCTGCGATGAACACGGCGATGTTTGAAAATCAAATTGTGCAAGATAACATCGCGAAGTTAAAACATTATGGATTCGAAATCGTGTCACCAAGCGTTGGGTATTTGGCGTGTGGAGACACAGGGTCAGGTAAAATGGCTGAACCCGAGGTGTTATTTTCGTATCTTGAAAAAGCCATTGCCTATAAGCAAGACTTAAAGGGGATTAACGTATTAGTGACGGCGGGGCCGACACAAGAGTCAGTCGATCCGGTTCGTTATTTAACGAATCATTCATCAGGAAAAATGGGCTATGCCATCGCAAAAGCGGCCAGCCTTCGCGGTGCCAATGTCACGCTTATCAGTGGCCCGACAAATTTAAATGCACCGTTGTTTGTCAATAAAGTCGACATCACATCGGCTGCACAACTGTTTGAGGCTGTTAAGTCATGTGCGCCATCAGCGGATATTATTATTAAAGCAGCAGCGGTTGCTGATTTTACGCCTGTAACGGTAAGTGATGAGAAAATTAAAAAAGCAGGTGGCACATCTTGTCTTGAACTCACGCGTACCACTGATATTTTAGCGTATTTAGGTGAACATAAATTAGACCATCAATTTTTATGTGGTTTCTCAATGGAAACGCAACATTTAATTGAAAACTCAAAAGCAAAATTAGAACGTAAAAAGATTCAAATGATTGCCGCGAACTCTTTAAAACAAGAGGGGGCAGGCTTTAAAGGCGATACGAATGTCTTAACGTTAATTACGGAACACGATGTCTTACCACTTGAGAAGATGAGTAAAGAGGAAGCAGCCCATACGTTATTAACGCAAATTTTAAAACGAAGATAGAATAGGTGGTGACAACGTGGACGTTTATAAAGATAATCAATACTTATTATTTCAAATCAACGAAGAAGTAGCGGGTCAGAGTATTCGTGACTTTTTAAGCTCGTTCCATTTGTCACGAAAAAAAATACATGAGCTATACATGGCAAAAACGGTGAAGTTAAATGGTGAAGCGGTGAGCTTTGAAACCATCTTAGGGAAGTATGATATTTTGGGAGTTCCGGTTTTTGAAGAAGAAGGCCTTGATTTTATTCCACAAAAAATGAAATTAGAAATTGTCTATGAAGATGATCATCTTTTAATCTTAAACAAACCGGCAGGTGTCATGGTTCACCCGGATCAAAAGAATGGAAAAAACACGTTAGTCAATGGCGTGGCCCATTATTACAAAGAAAAAGGGTATCACATGCAAATCCGTTACATTCATCGTCTCGATACCGACACAAGTGGCGGGATTATTTTTGCCAAACATTATCTAGCCCATAGTTTAATGGATAACTGGCTGAGCGAGAAAAACATTACACGTCGCTACTTAGCGCTTGTTCATGGAACATTAAAAGTGCCCAAGGGCATTATCAATGAGCCCATTGGAAAGGATCGACATCACAACGCGCGTCGCCGCGTTGCAAAAAATGGCGATGTGGCCCTGACGCACTACCAGGTTGTGAAGTCGTTTAAAAACTACTCATTAGTTAGCCTGGAGCTAAAAACAGGGCGCACCCATCAGATTCGGGTGCACATGGCACATCTTGGGCATCCGCTGCTTGGTGACACGTTATACGGTGGCACCTTGCCGTTTAAGCATTTGAAGCGCCAAGCGCTTCACTCAGCACAAATTAAAATGAAGCATCCCATAACGGGTGAAACACTAGAGCTTGAGATTCCATTGCCTAGGGATATGAAAGAGTTAACTTAATCATTCTGGATGTAATAGTTTTACAAGGAAGCATGTTTTTAGAATCTATCTGTGATGGACAATACGTAAAAAAAATCATTAGCAAAAAATGGCTAGCTCAACATATCAAAGTTGAGCTAGCCATTTTTGTTACGATAAGAGCTTTAAAATGTCATAATACGTGATAAAAATGGTGAATACAATTAAAAAGGTAAAACCG
>DNGE01000017.1:1003-1577 GCA_003486705.1 Bacillota bacterium | reverse complement strand
TATCAAAGTTGAGCTAGCCATTTTCTTATGATAAGAGCTTTAAAATGTCAAAATACGTGATAAAAATGGTGAATCCAATTAAAAAGGTAAAACCGACGAAGTGAATCAAACCTTCTTTTTGAGGGTTTATTTTCTTTCCACCACGTAAGGTTTCAAGTAGTAAAAAGGTGATTCGTCCTCCATCAAGAGCTGGAATCGGTAATAGATTCATCAAGCCTAAGTTCAAACTGATAATAGAGGTCAAATAAAGTAGGTTAATCATTCCCTTTTCTGTCGCATCACCCACGATTTGAACAATACCGACAGGACCACTCAAGGATTGAATGACACCACCTGAGGTTACCCCAGTGAATAAAGTAAAGACAAGCGCAAGCATTTGACCTAATAAGGTGACTGTTGTTTTAATGGATTCCGTTATGGCGGTTAAGAGATGATAGTCTAGTGTTGGTTTTATACCTAATACGTATGTTCCATTACTTCGTTCTGGCACAATTTGAACTGATTTTTGTTGACCCTGTCGCTCGATTGTCAGGGTAACGCTAGGCTCAGTAAGTGATTGAATAGATCTGCCAAC
>DNGE01000017.1:477-770 GCA_003486705.1 Bacillota bacterium | reverse complement strand
TTATCGCCATTAATAAAAAGAATCTTATCACCCACATTTAATCCAGCAACTTGGGCAGGACTATTTGTCTCAATCGATTTAATCACTGTCGTGGGTGTGCCTAACATCATAAATACAGGAATTAAGACGATAATCGAAAATATGATATTAAATATAGGTCCAGCAAATATTATGCTAGCACGTTGAAAAATGGATTTGTTATTAAAGCTTTTAGGGTTGTTAGAAATCGTATCTTCACCCTCCATTAAGCAATAACCACCGATTGGAAACAGTTTAATAATATATTCAGTCTC
>DNGE01000017.1:0-263 GCA_003486705.1 Bacillota bacterium | reverse complement strand
TTTTTAATACTAAATAATTTTGGCCCCATTCCAATTGCAAATTCATGAACCTTGACGCCATTCTTTTTAGCGACGAGAAAATGTCCTAATTCATGAATTACAACAATAATACTAAAAATTAATAATGCCACTATGATTTTCATTGTACCCCTCCATTACATGTTGACATTGAGAAGATAAATTCCGCATAAATACAAACTCGAATCAATCAAATCATTAACCTATTTTATGCTAGTAGATGTACAGTTATTCACGAAGTAGAT
>DNGE01000039.1:8022-9268 GCA_003486705.1 Bacillota bacterium | reverse complement strand
GTGTCGTCGTCGACAAGAAGAGGAAGAGGAAGAACGTCGCCGTTGGGAAGAGGAAGAGCGTGAACGGTTAGAAGAAGGTAGTGGTTGGTGGTAATACACTAGCAGTATAGGAATCAATCCAATTAAGAATTCACGATCTCAAGTTTATTAACTTGGGATTTTTATTTTTTATCAGGCGGTTATCGGGGCAGACAGTTGTTTTGTCGTGCTATCTATATATCCAGTCAAGCGTTTGGTATAATGAAGACATAACAAATAAACGAGGTGGTCAAGATGACAAAAACATTAGCGTATTACAATGAAAATGCAATCGTTTATAGTCAGAATACATTAGACATTGCGTTTGATACGAAGCGGGACATGTTGTTAAAATATCTCAAACCACAGGCGCATATTCTTGATTTAGGGTGTGGGTCAGGTCGTGATAGTAAGGCATTTCTTGAAAAAGGATATACCGTAACAGCAGTAGATGGATCCGTTGAATTATGCAAGTTAGCGAGTGAAGCTATTGGTCAAGTAGTGGTGTGTAAAAGGTTTGAGCAGATAACGGATATAGAATACTACGATGCGGTGTGGGCATGTGCTTCGTTATTACATCTTCCATCAGCTGAGCTGTCAGATATTTTAATTAAAGTCAGTGCAGCAATTAAACCAGGGGGCTATTTCTATGTTTCATTTAAATATGGAAACTTTGAAGGGGAACGTGAAGGCCGTTACTTTACTGATTTTACACTTGAAACATTTACTGAATTCATTACCCCATTATCAGATTTGATACTAGTTGAAAGTCAGGTATCAGAAGATGTCATGCAAGGGCGAGAGAATTTGAAATGGTTAAATGTTGTGATGAGAAAACAAGGTTAGATAGGTGAGTAAATGGAAAAGGTCGGCAATGCCGACCTTTTCTAATATCAAAACGGAGGTGTCCCCTAAGGTGGAACACCAACACAGCCTCCAAGGACGCTATCCTTTTAACACCCGCGCTAAAAAGCCGTTCAAAGAACGGCCTGTTTAATCTTCTCCCCCCCACATGATAAAAGTCAGCGCAATTTGACAGACTAAAAGTATCTAATGTATAATTTTGGAATAAAATACGTTTTTTACAAGGAGCGAAGAGAATGAGTCCCATAAATTTAAGTAGCCATATTAAAACTCAGATGATGACCTGGGGGCATTTTTTGAGTGTAATCATTTTTGGATTCCTTTGTGCCGCTTGCTATATTTGGCCTAATTTAACCATCTTGTT
>DNGE01000039.1:2690-7778 GCA_003486705.1 Bacillota bacterium | reverse complement strand
CTATCTTTTTAAAGGCACAGGATATTATCATCAACATGTTTATTTCCATTGCCATTACAACAATTGCATCCTTCATTAATCCTATACTAGGTGTGATCGTTGCCCTGTTCTTTTTATTTAGAAGAATCTCTTTTTTCTATGAGAATTGGCGTGGGATAGTAGCGGGTGTGGTCGTCTATGCATTTCCATATTGCTTCACCTCGATGTTTGAAACAATCGCATACGATTTAAGAACAACCCCTTTGACTGATCTTGGCATCGTCTGTATCCTAAGTGCCTTATTTTTACATCTCATATTAAGGTGGTTGTACAAACATGGATACACACATAAAAAAGCAATCGTATCGATGACTTTAGCACCATTAATTATTTTACTATTTCTTATTCCATTTCTATTAAAAGCTGCTTCACTATTCGATGATTTACTAGTAGCAACAGCCGCTGATTTTGATCACGATTACGACGTGGATGTTGATGGAATAAATCCAGAAACACATGTCGTCGAAGGACACTACCGCACCTTGCCATCAGGTGAGGAAATCTTTATTGAGTCTCATATTCGTACGAATCCAAATGCAACAATCACAGATAATATATCGTATCGCGGATAAACAAAACGCCTACTGTTAACAGTAGGCGTTTTGTCATATTATAAAGATTACGATTTCAACTTCATCATCACACGTCTCATTGGATTTAATAAATAAAGGGTTGCGATGAAGGTACATAACCCATTTCCAAATGAAACTTGGAATCCAAGTAATAAACGTAAAATTAAAGCTTTTGAAGTTAAGCCAGACATGATTATAAACGGTAAATCAATTAAAGTCCCACAAGCAAAAGCTAAAATAAAGCCGACACTTGCTAACACATATTCAGATTTTACTTTTGACCCGACCAAGTGATATATTAAAATATATTGCGGGAAAACAACTAAATACATGAGGGTCCAAACTTGAAGACCGTAAACTAAAATTAACAAACTACAAAACACAATTAAGCTTAAGTAGGCCGTTTTTTTAGGTAATGTCACACCGTAAAGCAAGACCGTAAAGTTAAACAATTCGACATACATAATCATTGAGCCCGATAAATAAATCGTAAAAATCAGGGCAGCAAGCATTGAGATTTTAGTAATGTCTTTAACACTCATCTTAGAATCCCATGTCCGTTGTAAACACGAAGATCACTTCATCTTGATCTTGAATCGTTAACGTATCCACACCAGGAGCTTGACCAACAGGCATTTCTAACTCTTGAGATGGCGAGTTATAAGCATACATCCACCAAGGTCCATTCATCATATCTTCCGTTGTTAAACCAAACATTCCATTAATAAAACGACCATACTCAGAATCTTCCATTTCCATTTTGAAATCTTCTTCATGTTCAGCTAAGAAGTCTCCAAGTGTTTCTGTGTCAGTGTGATAAGAGGCCGCGTCTAATAATACCTCACCAGTTTCTTCATTTTTAACCGTGATAAAGATCTCTTTTTCACCTTGAGTTCTTGTCATACCTGGAATCATGAAAATAGCAAGCCCCACAAGTAAAACCGCCACCACTGAAACAATAATTTTTTTCATATTCTTATTCATAAATAAAACCTCCTAAAATATAATTCAATATTAAAACGCATTTTTTTAACATATTAGGATATATTAAAATAAATGGCATTTTCTAAAGTAAATAAAGCGTATTGCTTAAAGTCATTTAATATGACTTTGATACAAATTCGTGTTCTTCAATTTCAAAATATGCATTCACATCAATAGAAAATGCAAATAATAAATTAGCCACGAGATTCGCAAAATCAATCACAAGTGGTTCAATAGTCATACCGTCTTGCTCCATTAGATACAAGTTTCTAACTACTTGTTTCGCCTGACATCTCGCCACATGATACTGACACGCAATCGGGTGACCCGTTGGATACACAAATTTTGAAAATCGATCCGCATGCTTTTCACGAAGCGTTTGAAGCAGTTGTAAGCCTGTTTCAATGTCTTCCTCAGTAATAGCGAGCTTTCCTCTAATAGAACCATTCATGTGTAAAACGCGATCCATAACCCACCATGTCTCTTTTTTCAGAGGCGGATTATAGCTGTAAATGAGCCCAAGTGTTGAAGATAAGACGTCTGTTAGCACTTCGTGATCAACCAATCGTTTGGATTCCGATAAAAAAGGGTAGGCAATTAAATCCCAATTTTTACTCAAATGTCTGCCTCCTTTCTCAAATAAATTGGTAATCTAGATTCAACCTCCATCTCCCTAGAAAAATTCAATAGCGCCGACAGAGATAAAGCGTCTCTTCTGTTGCTCTCTTCATTTTCTACGGAAGATAAGCGTCGGTTTCATCCTTTTATTTGGCAATAAAAAAAACTCCCTGAATGGAGTTCATAACTAAAAAAAGAAATAAAGGCATGTGAAAAGACACGAATACCTCATATTAAACGATTTTAGCTATGCCACCAATCCCACCGATTAGGGTATAACATTTATAGGCAAGTCTCCTGGCTATTAGCTCAAACAGATTAACGACCTTCCCATCATGCGACAGTGGTTATGATTAATCCTAACTAAATACAGTAGCGGGGGCTGCAGCGTTACGCATTTCCTTATTAAGTCTTGTAGAAGACACCCATAAACTTTATTTAATTGCATGCTTATTATAGCCTACTTGGTTGCATAGCGCAAGGTAGGGGAGAAAAGAAAAAGAATCGATACCCGCATCGATTCTTTTTCTTTTCTCTTTAATAAGCTAAATCATCAACCGCAATTAAGTCATTAATACCCACTACAAGAAATACCTTAAACCACTAAATTAAGCTTTTATCTTGAAATATTATTTTGACCTTTAATGTAAGCTAAACAGTCATTAGGTAATAGTGGTTTACTAAATAAATAACCTTGATAAATTGAGGTACAGATGTCATCTAAAATCTCTTTTTGTTCAAGGGTTTCAACACATTCCACAACCATATCAATGTCATTGAGTAAACAGAGATTATACATAGAGGTCACAATATGTCGTGAGGCTGGATCATTCACAATATTGCGAATTAAGGTTCCATCTAATTTAACCGTTTGAATATTGTATTTTAAAATATATAAAATCGGATTATAACCTTGACCAAAATCATCAATGGCTAATTTAATTCCAAGCTCTTCAATCCTTTTTAACTCAGAATCACTGACATTATCATTTGCAATAGAGAGGTTTTCAGTAATTTCTAATTTAATCGATTGTGGGTTAACTTGATGCCTTTTTAGAATGTCGTTTACTGTTTTTGAAAATAGATTGTTTTGAAGTTGTACAGTTGAAATATTGATCGACATTGTAATATCCGAAACACCATCTTGGTTCCAACTACGAAGTTGCGCGCAGGCTTCATTAATAACCCAAAGACCGAGGTCATGAATTAAATCTAACTCTTCAGCAATCATAATAATAATATTAGGTGGAATCGGACCAAACACCGGGTGTTTCCAACGTAACAAGGCTTCAACCCCGACAACTTTTGAATTTTTATCAACCAGTGGTTGATATTCTAAAAATAAATTAGCAGCATCCGTTATTACATCATGTTTTAAATCATTTCCAAGTTTGAGTGCTAAAGAACCGATTTGATTCGGTTGAACCGTCAGTTGTTTTTGCGTATGGTGACCTGAAAACACAACTTGCTTTAATTCATTAAATAAATCTTTACTATTTTTTACGTACATCTGATGTGATAACTTAACAAATGGAATATAAATGAACATACCAATAAAAATATTAATCATCTGAAGCCAAATAGCCTGTAAACTATTCGTTGCTAAATAAGCATTAAAGAAAAGCGGCGTAATCCAATTGACCTCGGCAGAAACAAGTGGAATTAATCCCATTTTCATGGCTGTTACACTAATAAAGAATAAAACAAAAGGTGTAATCATAAATGGAATAAGATAAATCGGGTTGAGCATAATCGGTAACCCATAAATTAATATTTCATTAATATTAAACAATGTTGGAAGTAATGCAACTTTAGCAATTTGTCTCTCCGAATTTGAGGCATTCACATAAAAAATAGCTAAAACCAAACAAATCGTTGAGCCCGCCCCTCCAATATTAACAAAGACGTCAAAAAATGTTTTTGTTAATGTGGATTGGATTTCAGGGTTTTGTGAGTAAAAGATAATTTGAGATTGAAAAACATCAAAAGAACTATCTAGAAACAGTGAAAATAAATTACCACCATGAATTCCAAAAAACCAAGAAAACTGCGTTCCAAACATATACGTGAATTCATTAGGTAAAAAATGATTAAACCACTGTAAAATAATGATACGTAACTCTAACAATTCATTAGAAATATTATTAATGCCAAGGTGAAGTAACATTAACTTCACTGCAATAAAAAAGAGAGTTGTTGCAAACGCTGGTGCAAAGGAATCAATCGCATCCGTTAATCCAATATCAGTCGAGTAAGTCGTTTTTCGGTTAGTTTTATATCGATGCCATAATTTATTAAAGAAGAAATAAACCTCAGTAATAATTAAACCAAGAAGTACCGAAAGAAACATCGAACTCGTATTAATATCTTGAATAGGACTGCTAGCCCCTTCCATATTTAACGTTAAAATAATGGCCAAAATAACAGACAGAGTAGATGGAATAATTGGATTAACCAAATGCTTACTACGCTGACCCTTTATCCGAGCAAGCGAGTAACTCACAGTAATAACAAGAATTAAGGCAATAAACGAATTCACTAAATTAGCAATTGAGTTAAATAAGTGATGCCATTGCGGACTTAATATATAGTTAAGAGCCGTATCACTTAAATTAGAAAATAAGATAGATAGAGCTCCAATGACGACGATGACCTGAATCTTTAAAAATCCCCTTCTCGTTGCATTGAACCAAGTGTTTTGATTAATAAGTAAAAAAAAGTTTTGCATGTTGTATCCCCCTATAACGAGTCACGAGACAAATTAATATTTTATGTGACGTAACAAATATAAATTATACAATTTTTACTATAATTTTACTACTATTTTACAGTGAAATACGTTATATAAACCCAAACATAAAGAGGGGAGAGAAAT
>DNGE01000039.1:1367-2409 GCA_003486705.1 Bacillota bacterium | reverse complement strand
CAATCCGAAATGTTTGATGGATAAATGTTATCAACTAAGTTCGAATTAGCGTATATCTATCTAATCTTAAAAGTTGACACACAGTTGGCATAACATATTTCGGAAGATTCTAAATCCAACTAATAGCTGTTAATGAAAAAAAAATCGCTGAGCCGTGCGCTCAACGATTCTTTTTAGATAAAAATCCATAAACTCATGGACATAACAAGCATTCCGCCAATCACCCCAGCAATTGCCAAGTGATTTTCGCCGTATTCACGCGCAGCAGGCAGAAGTTCATCAAGTGAGATAAAGACCATAATACCCGCAACAAAGGCAAACACGAGACCATATAGCGTATCATTTAGAAATGGCATCAGGATAAGGAAGCCGACCAAGGCCCCAATCGGCTCAGCAAGTCCCGATAAGAAAGAGTAAATAAACGCTTTTTTACGATCACCCGTGGCGTAAAAAATAGGTACGGAAACCGCGATCCCTTCAGGGATGTTATGAATGGCAATCGCAAAGACAATAGGAATTGCGATGCTTGGGTCACTGAGGGCTGAAACGAACGTGGCAAGCCCCTCAGGAAAATTGTGAATACCGACCGCCAGGGCGGTAAACATCCCGGTTCTGAGTAAGTTGGCTTTAGTTTCTGAGCCAGCTTTCATGTCTTCTACCGATTTCACCTCATGAGGATTTTTTTCATCTGGAATGAGCCAGTCGATCACTCCAATTAAAGCAATCCCCGCAAAGAAACCGCCAATGGTTAATAAGTTCCCAAGCTTTTCACCGTGCACCGAACCCAACATATGATTGGCTTCTTGAAAGATTTCAATCATAGAAACGTAAATCATAACACCCGCCGAGAAACCAAGCATGATCGATAAAAATTTTGTGTTTGTCTTCTTGCTAATTAACGCAATCAAACTACCAAAGCCAGTTGATAATCCTGCTATTAAAGTTAGAATAAAGGCGAAACCGATATTTTCCATATGTATCACCCTCCTTAGTGCTGCTTAAATATTCGTATAATATAGCCGTCTATTCTAATTCTTATTCA
>DNGE01000039.1:0-1142 GCA_003486705.1 Bacillota bacterium | reverse complement strand
AGTAGTATACAGCCGTCTATTCTAAGATATACATAACAATTGTATGATATAGCCAAATTTTCTAAGTTTTTTATAAATTTTCGTATTATACAGCTGAATTTTCTAAGATTTGTTTTAAGGCATTGGCGCTGCTTGTGTGGCTACGAATAATGTTGGCGTTTGAGTTTTTTGCTTCATTCACGGCACATTTGACCATTTTATGCGATACGGTGTTCGTAAACAAAATGATTAAATCTGGATTTCCAATTTGATTTTTGAAGTTTGATGGCATTTGCGTAAAAACTTTAGCCTTGCAGTTGTAGTTTTTACAAATTGTTTTATATTGACCGGCCATGCGATCGTGTCCCCCAATAATGACAATACTCATTTGTTATTTCCCCTTTACAATATAGTCTTTCACATTTTATTATTGATAATTATTATCATTTAGATATATTGTAGAGTGCTTTGAGAAGAAAGTCAACTATATTTGTGAAGAATCATACAAAATTGATTAGTTATGATATTTGAGGAGTAATGTCAAACAAGCTAAGACATTTTTCGCTAAACAAAAAGGGGACGAGTTCAATCAGTAGAACTAACTTTAAAGACTAATTTACTGATTCATTGCCTGTTAGTATTTGCTAGTCATGCTAGTTTTATTCTTCCATTTTAGAGATATTAGGGAAGTTTCTGCATATGAAGTGGGGAAATCAAGCCTAAACCATAGTAACAGAACACATTATTCTCCCTACGAAGTAGACTATTTTTACAAAATTCGCATAAAATTTACTAACGACATATCTAGTGGGGGATGTTATGAGTAAAAAAATGGATGGAATCTTGTTGAAGAAGCTTGATCCAATGCGCAAGCTAATGCCTTATCTGTTTAAAACTAGAAATGGTAGTATCATCTATGCCCCAGTTGAAATTGACATGGAGGCTGCTCAAATCTACTTATCACAAATCAAAGCCAATCCGAACCTTGAACAAATCACAATCTTTGAATTAGTCGTTGCCGCACTCCTTCGAACGTACGCCAAATATCCGTACTTAAATCGCTATATCTCAAATAAAAAAATATACGGGCGTCAAAGCTTTTCCATTTCCTTTGTGGTCCTCAAAAACGATCAGCATAAATTAAAAGAATCCATAGCCAAAGT
>DNGE01000007.1:23894-24554 GCA_003486705.1 Bacillota bacterium | reverse complement strand
ACTAGTTCTTACAAATTATTGATGAATATTACATTTAATCAGGATATAATATTAGTAATGTTGAATCTAGGAGGATTTGCAGTGGATATTTATACAGTATTGGATTATTTTTCGAAATTTGGGTTACTATATTTATTTTTTATTGTGTTCTTAGAATATATGAATTTACCGGGTCTTCCAGCAGGAATTATTATGCCTGCTGCGGGAATATTAGTTCAACATGCTGATATGAAGTTTACATTAGCTCTACTCGTATCTGTTATAGCAGGCTTATTGGGAAGTTATGTTTTATATGCAGTGGGGTATTATTTAGGAAAACCAGTTTTAGATAAATTTTATAATAAGTATGAAAAGCTTCAAGGACCTATTGATAAGGCAATTAGGTTTCAAGATAAGCATGGAAATAAAGGGATTTTTATCGCGCGCATTATACCAGTTGCGAGAACATTAGTTTCTTTAACTGCAGGAGCTTTTAGAATGCCATTTTTGCCGTTTACTATTTATTCAACGTTTGGGATTATTATTTGGAACTCAGTCTATATTTTCGCAGGTTATGCATTTGGAAATATATTTTTAAAATAATAGCTTAAAAAATCATCTCACCCTGAGATGATTTTTTATTGTGGGAATATTCATTTTTGGAATTGGTAATACTAAAAT
>DNGE01000007.1:23436-23674 GCA_003486705.1 Bacillota bacterium | reverse complement strand
TTGTATGTATAAGCACGATTACATTAGTGAGCTGTTCAAAAGAGCCTACTTATGTTGATGAAACTATTAATATTAAAACACCGGAGGATGCGTTAGCGCGTTTAAAAGAAGGAAATATGCGTTTCGTACAAGATCAATCGCAATTAATTAATATTAGTAGTGCTAAAAGACTTGAGCTAGAAGAGGGGCAACATCCATATGCCGTTGTTATTTCTTGTTCAGATTCCCGTGTAGACCC
>DNGE01000007.1:7026-23225 GCA_003486705.1 Bacillota bacterium | reverse complement strand
TTAATGCAGGTCTTGGTGAAATTTTTGAAATTCGCTTAGCAGGAAATGTGATTGATGTAGACGTACTAGGAACACTTGAGGATGGCGTTGAACATTTAGGCGCGCCTCTTATTGTCGTGATGGGACATGAAAACTGTGGAGCTGTTACAGCAGAATATAACCGAATTAATAATCACGAAGAAATTGGCGGTCATATTGAGGATTTAGCTGATAAAATTGAATCGAGTGTTGTTGATTCAAACAGTATTGATGAAGCCATTCAAAAACATGTGGATTATGTATTAGAAGAAATTAAAAAAGATGAGCATATTCAAGAACTTGTTGAAAGTGGGCAAGTAAAAGTAGTAGGTGCCTATTATTATTTAGATGGAACAGTAGAATTTAAATAGTAAAATTTTACAATTTTAGATATGAAAGCCTATTTAAGCTGAAAAAAGTGTCGAATAAAGCATAATATATAGTATTTTTCCTTAAAATTAGATAATAGGAAATAGTTGTGAGAAATAACAATTTGCTTTTATACGATAGTAATGTTATACTAAGAGTAACTTAATAGACATTTATCTTTAATTCTTTTATCGTTATGCGCTTTTAATACTTCAGTTTTTTAATTGTTTATTATTCGTTGTAGATATCTTTAAAGAACTTGATCGTTAAGTAATACATATTAGGAGGTAGTTCACTATGACTACTGGAACAGTTAAATGGTTTAACTCAGAAAAAGGATTCGGATTCATCACTGTTGATGGAGGGCAAGATGTATTCGCTCACTATTCAGCAATCAAAACTGAAGGATTCAAAACTTTAGAAGAAGGTCAAAAAGTATCTTTCGAGATCGTTGAAGGAGATCGCGGACCTCAAGCTTCTAACATCAACAAATTATAATTAATATAAAACTTGTTGATAACGGCTAAGAAATTATTCTTAGCCGTTTTTTTTATGCTCATAAACAGGTTCATAAAAAAAGAAGGACTAAAGTCCTTCTTAATAAAATTTAAGCTAGTTGTTCTTGTTCAACATAAAGTGTTTTCAATGTTTCAATAAACATGATATATTCACGTTCAGAAGATGTTTTCTTTAACATTAGTAATCCCCCGTAAGCTAATAGTAAAACATCCATATAGAATAAGTTGTTTGGAACTTTTTGTTTAATTAAATGATTTTGTTTCATTAAAATTTTATTTCCATGTTTATCTGTTTCATTCGATAAGTTGAATGTAAAATGTGCAGAAGGTAATTTATGTTTTTTAGCTTGTTGATAAACCCCTTGAACTAAAAATTTATATTGCTCATCATTAATAAATTTAGCTTTTTCTAAAACTGTTTCCACATCCTGTTTTTTAATTAAGGCTGTATGAACTTGAACTAATAACATCATTTCTTCACGAGTCGAATTGTCATTCGATAATTGAAAATCTTGCCCCACGCGTTTATATAAAATCATATCTCATCCCATCCTTCCATTGGTGTGGGAATATCATCTCATAAAAACAATTAAGTTTCAACATGTAACCCCTTACTTATCGCCGTGTGTAACGACTAAATGGTTACATTTTTTTTCTGTTTTAAAACTCAATATTAGAAGTCAAAATTGTGTTAAATTAGTTGAGAATCAGACAAGTTTTTAAAAATGAATTTTGCTATAATAATTAAAAATACATAGGGGGAGTTAATATGAATCAAGTTATTAATCTAATCCAAATGAAATTAAAAGAAAAAAATAATATATTAGTTGGAATTAGTGGGATTTCATTAAGTGGTAAAACAAGTTATGCACAAGCCTTACATCAACAATTGAATAATTTAAATATAAAAAGTAGTACTGTTTCAATCTCTGAAAAAGACGGTGTGTTAGAAAAGGCGCTAAAAGATCTCAACCCTTCAAAATACGTTTATGAAAATGGGTATGATGTTGCGTTATATAAAGAAAAAATTAGCTTGCTCTTAACAACATTTGAGGTTGTCATTGTAGAAGGATTATTATTGTACAAAAATACACATGACATAGCCTTTGATTTAAAATTATATCTAGATTGTACGTTTACAACGTCTATAAATAGAGCACAAGAAGAGAAAAAAGCAATGATTTCCGATTTATATATGTGGTTACAACGCCAACATTTTTCAATTGATAATCCTAAAGCTAAAGCTGATTTTATTATTAAACAAGATGCTATATTAGAACAGGATGAAATGGTTTATGTAGATTTAAAATCGGATGCAAACTCAATAAAAAAAATGAAGTGGTTATATGAACCACGTGTGTGGACGGTTGAGGATGACGCGTTATATGTTGAGACAGACCCCATAACAGATTTTTGGCAACGTACGCATTATGGATTTAGAAATGATAATGCCCATATGATGTACGTGGAGTTAGAGGAAGACTTTGTGGTAGAGGCTGAAATGAGATTTAATCCGGTGCACCAATTTGATCAATGTGGATTAGTCGTTCGTATTGATGAAGATAATTGGTTAAAAACATCGATTGAATATGAATTAGCACATCCACCTAAACTTGGCGCAGTCGTAACGAATTTTGGATATTCGGATTGGTCAACGCAAGAACTTGAGGAGCAAGTCACAAGGGCGCGTTTCAAACTAACGCGTGAAGGACAAGATTATAAGATTGAAGTTCAAATCGGTGATAAACCGTTTAGACAATTAAGAATTTGTCACTTACATCATCAAACTAAAAACGTAATGGTGGGAATTTATTGCTGTTCACCGATTGATTCAGGTTACCAAGTTTGGTTTGAAGATATTAAAATTCAACAACGTTATTTCTAAAAAAAGCTGTCTTTAAATAGACAGCTTTTTACTTGATAAACTTTATTTGTTTGTGATGGACTTTAAAATAATTGATCATTCGAACAATAGATGAGACCGTTAAAATACCGAATGCCAATGAACCTGCAATGGCTAATGTGTGGATAAACGAACTTAAAAACTCATTTGTATCACCATTAATAAAGTATTCCATGGTGTAGTAAATTCCACTCCCCGGAACTAATGGAATCAATCCAACAATTAAATATACTGTGACAGGAACTTTATGAATGCGGGCCATCATTTCCGAGTAGAGTGCAATAAAGACAATTGAAAAATAATATTGCACTAAATCGTTGCCAAATAGACCGAATGCTAAAAAAACAAGCCATCCCATTGCCCCTCCAAGTGAAGCGAAATAAATCATCTTCCCACGAATATTATAAATAATACAAAACCCAATACAGGCTAAAAAAGAATAAAGACAAGCTAAAATGACAGACATATTCTAAACCTCCTAAAAAGGATATACCGATAAGATAACACCGGTTCCAATGGCGATACAAGTTGCTGTTAAAATGGCTTCAGTCATTTTAGTTTGTCCTGCAATAAAGTCACCGGCAATAATATCACGAACAGAATTTGTAATCGCAACCCCAGGAACTAAATTCATGACCGTCCCGATAATCATTTTATCAACATGATCACCCAAATGAAGAGAAACAGCCATTAACGCTAAAAGAGCCGTCAGGCCAGATAAGATAATCGTTTTAAAGAAAGGATTTGTTTTTAATTTATCCATTAAATGCCCAATAAACTTAATACAAGCACCGATAAAAATAGCACATAATGCATCTTTAATATTTCCACCAAAAAATAAAGTAAAAGTAGAAGACGTTAGCGCATAAGCAAAAATCTGCATGTTTAATGAATAAATAGGGCGATTTAAAATAGTACTTAATTCATCACGAACCGTATTTAAGGACGGTTTATTCATGACAATTCGGCGACTTAAATCATTTAAACGTTCAACCTTATCTAAATTCGTTGAACGCGTATGAATCCGTTTTGCTTTTGACAAGCACTCATCATCTTGCGTCGTAATCGTCACTAAAATCGTTGTAGGAACAGCATAAACATCAACCTCTTTTGCACCATAAGCAAGCGCCATTCGTTCAACCGATTCCTCAACGCGATAAATTTCAGCTCCATTTTCAAGTAACGCTTTACCTAAAAGTGTCGCTACATTAATTAATTCATGAAAGTTCATCTCAAACACCTCAAATCAAGTATAGCATATTATCCATCATTTAACACTTTCTATGGGTTGTTCAACTACATTTAAGCACACTTAAAATTAGGGTACCATTGCTTTGAAAAATTATGTTACAAAACGCAATAATATGAAAATTATAATCAATACTAAGAAAAAATAAGGATGTGATGACACGTGATTGACTTTGTTTTACTCGGGTGCGGCGGCGGCATGCCGATGCCTAATCGGTACTTATCTGCCATGATTATTAGCTATCGTGGCAAAAAGATTTTAATTGATTGCGGGGAGGGGACGCAAGTCTCGATGAGACTTGCCCACACCGGATTCAAACACATTGATGTGATTTGCATCACGCACATACATGGGGACCATATTATCGGCTTGCCGGGGCTTTTATCCACAATTGGCAATTCAGGCCGATTGGACCCGATTACGATTATCGGCCCAAGTGGCATCAAAGAGGCTGTGGCGGGCTTATGTGTTGTGGCAAAATATTTGCCTTACGAAGTGTGCGTGGTTGAAAATCCAAAGGAGGAGCTTATCTTGTTTGATGAGGTGCAATTATCAACATTAGAAGTCGATCATACATCACCTTGTTTAGCGTATCGCTTAGCGTTTAAACGTGCACCTAAATTTGATGTCGAAAAAGCAATGGAGCAAAAAGTGCCAAAGCACTTATGGGGAAAATTACAAAAATCGAAAGTTGATTTTGAATTTGAAGGGAAAACATACAAACCAGAAATGGTGATGGGGCAATCGCGAAGAGGAATCTTTATTAGTGTCGTGACCGATACAAGACCAAATGATGAGATTGCAACATTTATTAAAGGGTCTGATTTACTCATTTGTGAGGGGACTTATGGAGCAAATGAGGATTTGGAAAAAGCGATTCAAAATAAGCATATGACCTTTGCTGAAGCCGCAAACTTAGCAAAGTTAGGTAATGTTTCACAGTTGCTATTAACACACTATTCTACATCGATGCCTGATCCAAGTGAGTACTTAATTCATGCGACAAAAAATTTCGAAAATACAGTGCTTGGTTATGACCGATTAGAGCTAAATTTAAAATTTAAGAATGAGTCTTAAGTGTAATCACCAACTTCTTCTAGTTGTGAAATAATTAATTTATGGTATAATTTGAATTTGTATTTTACATTTAAGTTGAGAGGAAGAAGCTTGGTTGACTTTACAAAGAAAAATTACATTAATGGTTACGGTTTTAATTGTAAGTATGTTAAGTTTGACGACTATTTTTTCGATTTATGAAATCAATTCGAAGATTCGAGAAAAAACGGAGATTGGGTTAACGAATATGGCGGTTGCACTATCTTATGATCCAATGATTAGTTATCATATTGGTTTGCCAAGTGGTGCGGAAGTGATTGATCCTTATGTCAATGAAATACGAGAACGGACTGGGGTTACTTATATTGTCGTAACGGATATGAAGGGGATAAGATATTCTCACTGCCTTCCAGAACGGATAGGAAAACCTTTTTCAAATAACAGCATTAAACGTGCGATTGCTACAGGAGACGTTTATACGTATGAAAGTGTTGGAACACTTGGGTTAACAGTGAAGGCTTTTGCTCCAATTTTTAGAGATCATCAACAAGTTGGCGTTGTGGTTGTGGGAACCTTAAAGGGAAATATTTTAAAAGAGTATGCTAGTTTTATTGTAGTGTTAATTCCTGTTATGTTAGGTATTTCATTAATCGGATATATTGGTGCGAAGCAATTGGCTAAAAGTATTAAAAAAACAATCTATGGGCTCGAACCAACTGAAATTGCCTTATTGTTAAAAGAAAGAGAAGTTATTTTGGATAACATAACGGACGGTTTAATTGCGGTTAATTCAGAAGGTGTGATTTCAGTCATTAATGAATATGCAAAAAACTTGCTTGAGCTTGAAGCGGACTTGGTTGGCATGTCGCTGCAGTGTTTACATCCGAAAATGGAACGATATTTTAATAAAGTGATAAACAGTGAAAAAGATTTTTTAAATGTGGAGCAAAAGCTAAATGAGCAGTTAAAGATTATGAGTAATTATTCTGTTATTGTGGAGAAGAAGGAAGTAGTCGGGGCGATTTTAACGTTTAAGAATATGTCAGATATTGAGTTGTTAATTGAAGAATTAGCCGGTGTTAAGGATTTAAACTGGGACTTGCGTGCTCAAAATCATGAGTTTATGAATAAACTTCAAACTATTTCAGGATTAATTCAGCTTGAAGAATATGATGAGGCGTTACACTACATTCAAGATATAACAGAGAAGCGAAATGAAATGATTGCTTGTTTAGAACAAATCAAAGAGGTATCGATTTCGGCTTTAATTTTAGGTAAATATAATCGAGCATCCGAAGCAAAGATTAAGTTTTCGATTGATCCAAACACGTCGTTAACAAACTTACCAAGTGATTTAACAGGAGTTGAGTTCGGGTGTGTCATTGGGAATTTATTAGAGAACTCGATTGAAGCATTGCGTGGTCAACAAGACGGTGAAATCTATTTATCGATTGTCGAGGAAGAGGCTAAGGTTGTCATCACGATTATAAATAATGGGCCTAAAATAGAAGAGGAACTAAGAGATAAAATATTTGAGCGTGGTTTAAGTACCAAAGGGGATAATCGAGGGTTAGGCTTATCAAATGTAATGCAAATTTTAACTGAAGTGAATGGAAGGCTGTATTTAGAATCAACTGAAGAAGAAACAGTTTGGGTTGTGGAAGTCTAGGAGGAGTTTGTGTGGTTATAAAAGTCATGGTCATTGAAGATGACCCGATGGTTCGGAGTATTAATGAGCGATTTGTTTCAAAAATGGATTGTTTTAAAGTGGTAAAGTCAGCTGGGGATATGTTGGATGCAAAAGAGTATTTAACACAACATGAAGTGGATTTAATATTGCTAGATGTTTATTTACCAACAGGCAGTGGGTTAGAGTTATTAAAATGGATACGTGAACAAAACTTAAGAAGTGAGGTCATTTTAATTACGGCTGAAAATAAAATAGATGGCATTGCACTCGGATTAAGACTTGGAGCGATTGATTATTTAATTAAGCCGTTTACGTTTAGTCGTTTGCAAGAGGCGTTGAATAAATATTTGATTCGTCACTCAAAATTAAATTCTTTGGAATGTTTAGATCAAGAGTTTATTGATGTCTATTTGTTAGGCGCTAAAAAACAAAGTAATGAAAAAAAAGAAGAGGTTAATAAACAACCGCTTCGAAGTGGGTTAAATCAAAAAACGTATCAGCAAATTTTAAGTTATGTTAAAAAGTCACCTCAGGAATTAACCGCAGAAGTTATTGCTAATCAGTTAGGACTTGCGCGTGTAACGGTGAGACGGTATTTAGATCATATGGTCAATGCAGAGGAATTAGAGTTAGAGCGTCTATACGGCAAAGTAGGACGCCCAATTCATGTTTATAAAATGAATAGATAAAGTTTAAATACGGCTTAGGCCGTTTTTTTTATGAAAAAGTATGTGTAACTTAAGGTTTAGTTTATGTTTTAGCTAAGATGAAAGTTCTCGTAATTTAACTTATCACAAGTTTCTAAAAGTCTTGGATTGAGGCGTCTATTAGTTTGTTTTCAAATTTTGTCATTTTTTGACCAAAAAGACCAAAAAGATATAAAAGACCATAATATTGTGTTTTTTTTAACAAACTTATAAACTAAAATCGTATTTGAGATTAGTGTGATGGAGGAGTTACCATGAAATTTAATAAGTTATTGACGATGATGTCGATTGCTGCCCTTTCATTCGCTTCATTAGTAGCGTGTGGAAATTCAACACCAACTGAATCAGCAGATTTAGTCGTTGTTGGAGCAGGGGGAGCAGGACTTGCAGCCGCAGTTCAAGCAAGTCAAGCAGGTGTTGAAAACATCATTGTATTAGAAAAAATGCCATTAACAGGTGGAAACACAAATAAAGCAACGGGTGGTATGAACGCCGCAGAATCTACACCACAAGAAGTTGCTGGAATTGAAGATAGTATTGAAACAATGATCGCTGACACGTTAAAGGGTGGAAAAGATTTAAATGATCCTGAATTAGTAGAAAAGTTAGCGACTGAAGCAAAAGACGGAATTGATTGGTTAATTGAATTAGGAGCAGACTTAAACGAGGTTGCTCGTGCAGGTGGAGCAACAAATGACCGTATCCACCGTCCAGTAGGTGGAGCAGCAGTTGGTCCAACAATCATTAAGACCTTAGATACTAAAGCAAAAGAATTAGGTGTGGATATTCGTACTTGGAATGAAGCAACTGAAATTATGACAAATGAAGATGGAAGTGTAGCGGGAATTAAAGCAAAAAACCGTGATGCTGAAGAATATATCATTGAAACAAGTGCTATTGTTGTGGCAACAGGTGGGTTTGGATCGAATAAAGAAATGATCGCAGAATATCGTGAAGAGATTAAAGACTTCGCTACAACAAACCACCCAGGAGCAACAGGTGATGGAATCAAGTTAATCGAAACAATCGGTGGAGATTTAGTTGATATTGAACAAATTCAAATCCATCCAACAGGTGTTGCAGAATTAGGCCTATTAATCTCTGAAGGGGTTCGTGGAGATGGAGCAATCTTAGTTAATACAAATGGTGAACGTTTCTACAATGAATTAGAAACACGCGATAATGTAGCAGCAGCTATTTTAGCACAACCAGGTTCAGAAGCTTACTTAGTGTTTGATGAAGGAATTCGCCAAGGATTACATGCCATTGAAGATTACATTCATGCAGGTGTCGTTGAAGAAGCTGCAACTTTAGAAGAATTAGCAAGCATTATGAACGTGGATACAAAAACGTTAGAAGGTACAATTTCAGCTTATAACACAGCGGTTGAAACACAAACTGACGAATATGGTCGTACAAGTTTATTACATGCCATCGATGAACCGACTTACTACTGCATTAACATTTCACCAATTATTCACCACACAATGGGTGGTGTTCGCATTAACACAAATACTGAAGTATTAGATGCTAATGGAGATGCAATCGAAGGATTATTTGCAGCAGGTGAAGTAACAGGTGGTGTTCACGGAGCTAACCGTTTAGGTGGAAATGCTGTAGCGGATATTATCGTATTTGGACGTCAAGCTGGATTATCGGTAGCTGAATTTTTATCAACAAAATAATTAACATCAATAAAGTATAAAAATATTTAGTTTATTATAGGAGGAATTAACATGAAAAAAGTATTATCAACTGTTGCCTTAGCTGCAGTATTATTAGTAGGATGTTCATCATCAGCTAAATACACAGATGGAACTTACACAGGAAATGCTGAAGGATTAAAAGGTCCAATCGATGTAGAAGTAACAATTAAAGATGGATCTATTTCTGATGTTGTTATTTTAGAAAACCAAGAAACAGAAACAATCTTCGCGTCAATTGAAGAATACTTAATTCCAGATATTATTAAAGCTAATTCTGCTGATATTGATACATTAGCAGGAGCGACAACGTCAAGTGCAGCAGTTTTAGATGCTGTAAATGTAGCTTTAGATTCAGCGAAGTAATCAATAAGCTCATAGTACTCAATCAATCTGAATTTAAAATATTACTAACGGTTAAATTCATTTTTAAAACTTTGAAATCCTACCTAGTTTGCGGGTAGGATTTTTTATCTAGTTTGTAATTAACCAAGAAAGATTAGACAATAAACTGATTTTTTAACAGCTATTTTCGATAAAAATAAAAAAATCCTTTCTATATATAGATAGGATTTATACAGAGAGTGAAAAAAGATGGAATCGAAGCGAGAAGACTACTTAAAAACTCCTGAATATTTCATAGTTTCTAATCAAACGTGAGAAAAACCTTATAAAATGGGCTGAATTTGCCCATTTTATAAGGTTTTTCAGTTAATTACTTGTGAAGTTAAATCTAATTTCTTGAATAGTTTAGTTTTTTCAGTGCCCTCAAAACGGACACCCATCTTTTTCATTACTTACTGAACAAAAGTCTCGCAAGACGCATCAGTATGGTTGATCTCAACTTTTTCTGCTTTGCATAAATTGTTTGCATTGTGTTTGCAATAACCAGCATGACATTTAATTTGCCCTGTGTTTAAAGCTTTTTTGTTTTCTAATAATTCAACAGAAAATTCAGTTGCAAATTCAACATCAGCAGCGTAACTTGCATCTACAAAGCTACTGCAAAATGTATTATGCGTTGTATGAGCTGATCTTCCATGAACAGATATTGATTTAGCGTAACATTTCCCTTGTGTGTTATGTGCGCAATCGTGTGATTTACAACTAACAGACATAAAAATTCCTCCAATTTGTAAGAGCTGTAAAAACAAATATTGCTCTCAATAGAAGTATTTGCTATCTGATTTGAAATATACCACATGAAAAAAAAGCCGTTAACTTCCTAACTTAACGGCTTTTTACAATTAACTAAACCTTACATACCAGGACAAGTCACTGTTTTTTGAATTTTTTCAACACATCCCCAAGGTTGTTGCATCATAGGTTTTTGTCCCATCATTTGAGCTTGTTGTGTAGTAGGTTTTTGTCCCATAACTTGAGCTTGTTGTGTAGTAGGTTTTTGTCCCATGACTTGACCTTGTTGCATCATAGGCATTTGTCCCATCATTTGACCTTGTTGCATCATAGGCATTTGCCCCATCATTTGACCTTGTTGCATCATAGGCATTTGTCCCATGACTTGACCTTGTTGCATCATAGGCATTTGTCCCATGACTTGGCCTTGTTGCATCATAGGCATTTGTGATTGACCTAATTGATTTTGAGTCATAGCAACTGTTTGATTAAGTTGTTGAGCTTGTGCTGCAACTTGTTGAGGTGTAGAAAGATATTGTTCGTATCCTAAGCTTTCTGCTGATTGTTGAGGTTTAACAACGTAATCATGTTGATTAATATGGTTGTGTACATTTTTAATTTGAACAGGTACAACATGTTCAATTTTATGAAAATGTTCAAATTGATTTGTAAAGCAAATTGGTTGTTCAACGACTTGGCAGCATGATTCATATTTTCCTGCTGAAGGCATTATTGGCTGTGCACAGCAGCATCTGTTTTCAAAGTTATTCATATATTCCACTAATCCTTTCCATTTGTCATTCACTGACAATAATAGTATATTGTCATAGGCAATTTTCGACTTGACTCTTGCCTAAAATAGGTGAAATAAACAAAAAAATAATATAATTTACTCTATCTCTTCGTTTGAAAGTGTTTTCTAATTTTTGAGTAACGTTACAAATATCGCCTTTTGGTGTCGAATTTTGTATTTTTTTTCTCAAAGATTGTACAAAAACACACAAATTTCAAAAAAATATTCACAAATTATTAACAAAAACTTAACATTATGGTATATTTAATTAGCAAACCGTTAGTGTTAAATTAAAGGAGAGATTAGTAATGAACTTAAAACAATTATTTTTAGCATCATTAGTAGGGACTGTCGTTTTAACTGGATGTTCTTCAAATGAAACGCCAGAAACAGAAACAGAAACACCAGGAACTCAACTAGAGGAAACTGGAACTGGAACTGAAACTGAAACAACTGAAGGATTCACAGGAACTGCAAAATTAGAACGTTTATACGATGCAACAGGAGCTAAAACTGATGTGGTCGTAACTGAAATTACTTTCGAAAATGGAACACCAACTGATTTAAGCATCGATGTTTTAATGGATGGACAAAGTAAAAAAGAATTAGCTATGAGCGGTGAATACGACATGAAAAATGAAGGTGGAAACTGGGCAGAGCAAATGGAATTATTAGAAGCATATATCGTGGAAAACGATTTTGATACAACTAAAGTAAATATTTCAACTGACGCTGGAAACACTGATGCTGTAACTGGTGTATCAATCAAGGTTGCTACTTACTTAACATTCGTTGACGAATTAATCGCAAACGTTAAAGAAGGAAAAACTGAGCAAACTGGATTCACAGGTGTTGAATCTGCTGAGCAAACTGTTGAAGGAAGCACTGATGTTATCATGGTAGATGTTGTATTCGATAACGGAACTCCAGTTAACTTAGTAATCGATACTAAAACTGATGCTGGTATGAAACGTGAGTTAGTTGAAGCTGGTGAATACGTAATGGCAAACGAAAGTGCAACTTGGACTGAGCAAGTTGATGCTTTAGCTGCTTTCATCGTAGCAAATAACTTCGATTTAGACGCAGTAACTTTATCAACTGACGCTGGAAACACTGATGCAGTAGCAGGTGTATCAATCAAAGTTGGTGGATACTTACCAGTTATCCAAGCTGCTTTAGATCAAGTAAAATAATTAACAAAAAACCAAAGGTGAGATCCGCATGTCTCACCTTTTTTTTATACAAAAAAATAGGCTATCCACAATGAGATAGCCTATTAACATTACTCAACAACAGAAATAAACTCAAACTTCGTAACATCAAACAATCCTTTATCCGTAATCTTAAGATCTGGAATAACAGGAAGCGATAAAAATGACAACGTTAAAAATGGATTAAACGTTATACTTGGAGATAACTCATAAATCGCATCATGTAACTTATCCAACTCAATCAACACATCCTCCGTACAACGTTTCGTCATCAACCCACCAATTTCAAGCTGAATCGAAGCTAAAACCTGCTGATCCTTAACAACAATAATACCACCTTGCATCTTCTTAATCTCAGTTGCCGCAAACATCATATCCGCATCATTCATACCAGCCACAATTAAATTATGAGAATCATGCGCAATCGTCGTTGCAATCGCACCCCCACGTAATTCAAGCCCCTTCAACACACCAAGACCAATATTACCAGTTAAATGATGGCGCTCAATCACCGCAACCTTAGCCAAATCCTCATCACAATCAGGAACAAAACAATCATGTGCATAAGATGAAAGATCATATTTTAAATGCGTACTTTCAAGTTTGTTAGGAATGATATTAATAACGTTTAAAGTAGTATAGCCACGCGTTTGAATATTTAAGCACGATGGAGATAACTCAGGAATTTGGATGCTGTTGTGACACGGAAGGTCAATCTCTTTTTTGACAGAATCATAAAGAATTTCACCTTGATGCACCACTTTCGTACCGGCTTTGTAAACAGATTCAATCTTAAACGAACGCAAGTCTTCCAAAATTAGAAAATCAGCCACATACCCAGGAGCAATCGCACCTTTTTGCTTCAATTGGTAGCACTCCGCGGTATTGATCGTCGCCATTTGAATCGCAGTTTCAGGACGATGACCATACGTCATAATTTCAACAATCGATGAATTAATTGAACCATTCTCAATTAAATCATCAATGTGTTTATCATCTGTACATAAACACACACGGCGGCTATTTAAAATCGACGTCGCTGTAATCAGCTCCTTTAAATTCTTCGCCACCGTTCCCTCGCGAATCAACACATAAATTCCACGGCGCAAGCGCTCGATCACCTCACTCGGTGAGTGACACTCATGATCCGTTGTAATGCGTGCTGTGGCATACGCATTCAACAAATCCCCATTAAATCCGGCCCCATGGCCGTCTATCATCTTATCATTCGCTAAAGCGTCATACAGCTTACTCATCATATCAGGAGCGGTTGAAATGACCTCAGGGTAGTTCATCACCTCAGCCAGTCCAAGCACCCTTGGGTGCTCATAAAATGGTGCTAAGTCAGCGCTTTTTAATGTAGCGCCGCTACTTTCAAATACCGTTGCTGGCACACATGAGGGTAGCATGAAATAATAATCGAGCGGGACACCCTCGCTTAGCTCAAGCATCAGTTCAATCCCTTTTGTGCCTAAGACATTTGCAATCTCATGAGGGTCAATGACCATCGACGTAATTCCATTTTTTAAACCTGTTTTACAGTATTCATCAGGTGTCACGAGTGAAGACTCAATATGAGCGTGGGCATCAATTAATCCAGGACAAATATATTTATTTGTTCCATCCACAACTTCTAAACCATCATAATCTCCAATGCCAACAATGTAACCATTCTTAATCCCAATATCCCCAATATAAGAATCTGTTTGAAACACATCAATAATCGTAATATTTTTAATGACTAAATCACAAGGAATCTCTTTCGTACTTGCTTTAATTTGCTCAATAAAATTTTCTTTATTAATCATGCTGTTCACCTCTAACCGCTTAGTTTACCTTCGTGAGCGTGATCTTTATTATCTTTTTATGATACGTGAAAAGATATATAATCCCCGATCAGTTTTTCTATGTTTTTTAAATATTAACAAAAATCTAGTAGTCTAAGTATTAAGGAAGTCATAATACAAAGGTTGTGACTAAATCTAGAAAATATTTCAGTTTATATATTGAAATGTTCGACCTATAGTATCGAACGTATACGAAGGTATTTTGCCTATTATAAGGTGAAGAGGGGCGTATGTCAACCAATAATTAACATATTTATACATACGCTTATAAATGTTTGCGGTTACATAAGGGTGCTTTTATGGTATGATAAAAGGGAGGAAGTCAGGTGAAATATAGTTAAAAGTGGAGGGGAATATGTTAAAAAAACAATTATTATTAGAACGATTAGAGCGTATTGGACAGTCACTAAGTCAACGTAAAACAGCACTTGCCTTACTAAGTCTTGGATCAGTTGGGCTTGAAACTAACAGGTTGGATGAGTATTCAGATTTAGACTTCTTTGTTTTATGCGAAAATGGAGCACAGGAACAATTTTTAACAGATGTGAGTTGGTTAAGTGATGTGCATCCGATTGCGTTTATTCATCGTAATACAAAAGATGGTTATAAAGTGTTATATGAGGATGGGGTGTTTTGTGAATTTGCTATTTTTGATATAGGGGTTTTAGATGATATTGCCTTTTCAAAAGGTCGCTTAATTTGGAAACGTGAAGGATTTGATGAGGGCCTTTGTATTCCTAAGCAAGTGCCCCCTTTAAAAACAGTGGACATTCAATTTTGTGTGGATGAGGCGTTAACCAATTTATATGTTGGGCTCTGCCGTTATCACCGTGGAGAAAAATTATCTGCTCATGAGTTTATTGTTATTTTTGCAAGAGATCATGTCTTAAACTTAATCACAATGCTTGAGACACCAGAAGATGTCGTTCGCGATGAATTTACTATTTTACGTCGCTTTGAATTTAGATATCCTAAATATGTCTCATTATTATCAGAAATCGTTGTAGATTATGATGACATTCCTAAAGCGGCAGCTGTTATTTTAGCGTTTTTAGATGAACACTTTAAGGTTAATGCAAAAATGAAAGAAACAATTTTAAAGATGTGTCATTAATTGCTTTTTAAACTTATCTGATTAAATAGTGGATAAGTTTCTATATTTAGGTGATTGTTTTTAAATACATAATGCTAATGAGTAGCTAAAAGAGTCTTTATAGTCAATTAAATAGGTATACAAACTTGTTCCACAGACGGTAAAATGGTTTGAAATTTAATAGTGGTTCTAAACCAATTCAAGGTTGTTTGTATCTTAACTATTAGCTAACAGATACAAATAGGATACGAATTTGTCATAATGTGCAGACTATGATAGTATATAAGTATATAGATTATTCTGTATGACTTTTTTCTCCGAAAAATAAGGATTAAAAAGGATGTGGATGTAAGCTTTTAAATATAAGTTTACACAACAAGAATTGGAGGAATCTGAATGTTTGAATTAGAAAACTGTCCAAAATGTAACTCTGAGTATACTTATGATGATGGAACACAATTAGTTTGTCCTGAATGTGGTCACGAGTGGGTACCAGGAGCAGCTGATGATACAGATGCAATTAAAGATGCAAACGGAAACGTCTTAACTGATGGTGACACAGTGACAATCATTAAAGACTTAAAAGTTAAAGGGGCTTCATCTTCAATTAAAATTGGAACAAAAGTTAAAAATATTCGCTTAGTTCCAGATGCTGCAGATGGGCATGATATCTACTGTAAAATTGATGGTTTTGGGGCAATGGGATTAAAATCTGAATTTGTTAAAAAAGCCTAATCTAAATACATTTAAAGCAGGTCAAATGACCTGCTTTTTGCATATGAAAAAGCATCAGTCTAGCCGACTGGGTTCTTTCTCAACTTTTGGTAGAAGGGACTGGGGTTCCGACTATAGTGGTATTTTTTATTGGCCTAAGTAAAGTTTTTGCTACGCACGCACAATCCAAT
>DNGE01000007.1:0-6791 GCA_003486705.1 Bacillota bacterium | reverse complement strand
ACCCCAATCCTTTCCTAATTCAGATCCTGCTAGCATGTCGTTTGTGTACATTCAAGCAGTTCTAGTAGTTTAAGACAACATCACATCATGATTATCGTACATATTTAAATATCAACCTTTGATTTAGGGCTTGTGATGTATATAAATCTTTTTTGTGAAATGACTACTTACAAAATCACATTATCATAAACAAATAAAAAAATCGTAGAAGCTACACACAAATACTGGTGTATTTCCTACGAGGTCTATAGTGCAAAATGAAGATAAAATCCATGATTTTATCTTCATTTTTTTTGTAAATACCCAAACTTGAGAAAGAGTCGCCGACTGATGCTTTCGCTTTTAATAAATATAAGGTGATGTTTCACCAAAGATGTGATTTGCAACCGTTGCTTGTTGGACAACAATGCAATCTTCATGTACTAAAGTATAGTTTTCAACAACAAGTGTTTCGGTATCGATCAGTTGAGCATCTTTTCCTTTATTATTAATTAAAACCTGACTGGATTGGTTAAAGTTTTGACCTTTAATGATGACATTTGAGCCATCTTGGTAAACGTCATCAATTGTAATTGGAACAACACCCATTTGTAACACAGTTTGTTCATATGGATTTGTTTCACCTAAGACATATTGATTTCCATAAAGCATGTCATATTGTAGGACTTCAAGATTACTTAAATAGTCATCTTCTTCTTTAAAGGCTTGGTGATAACTATTTAAGATACCTGTGCGAATCCCAACTTGTTTTAATACCTCTGCAGTTAATTGATAAGCTTCAATGTCTTGATCGTACTCAGAAAGATTCATATTATTCCATACGACATATTCTGTTTGGAAGGTATCACCGTTTGAAATCTCTTCATTAGTAATATCAAGTGTTGGTAAATGGTCACCGAATAAGACTAAAATGGTAGGTTCGTTGATTTGGTTTAATGTATCCACAAGTTCCCCAATAAAATCATCCATTTGGTTAATTTCATTCACATAATACTCAAATGAGTTTAAACGAGATACATCATCAAAACCAGAGATTGTAATGTCAGAATGTCCTTCAACAGGAGTTGATGGGTATTTACCATGACCTTGAACAGAGATTGTATAAATAAAATCTTTTTCAGTTGTTGAATTTAAAGCATCCATGATTGATTGTGTTAAGACCGTGTCTTTTGCCCAACCGTTAGGCGTGTATTCCGTCACATTCATGTATTCTAACGGAGTAAACGTATCAAATCCTAAACGTGTAAAGACTTCATGACGTTGATAAAATGTTCCTTTATTATTATGAATCGCATGAGCGACATAACCATTATCTTTTAAGTTATAAGCAACACTTTCAGTTGTTGTTTTCTTTAAAATTGTTTTGTACGGATATTCACCAGGACCAAAATATTCAAGATTCATACCTGTTAAAATTTCAAACTCAGTATTTGCAGTTCCAGCACCAATAGAAGGAACGCGTAGAAATCCACTTGAGAATTCTTCTTTTAAGGCTCTAAAATTTGGAACAGGATCTTCTGAAAACGTTAAGTCTTGCATATAAGTTGGATCAAAAAATGACTCTAATTGCACCAAAATAATATTTGGTTTTTGTGATGCTGCTAAGTTCACGTTGTTTTCTGTATCCACATAATGAGGTAAGTAATCAAATGGATCGACTACTTTTAAAGCATCAGCATCATCATAAATCTCTTTAACTAAATCAACAGAATAATTATAAGGACGACTAATTCCTGTATTCATTAAAGAATTTGAGAAACAATAAGGAAAACCATAATCTAAATAAGCAAATGAAATGTTTCCAAAATACGTTGAGACTAATTCAGTTTTAATTGCGACTTGTGTTAATAAACCAAATGATAAAATACTTGCCGCGAATAAAGGGATATTCTTTTTATAATTGATTTTATTTTTTTGTTTTGGTGTTTTGAGGTAACCATAAATAATCGCAATTATTAATAAAATAACAGCCCCAAACATTAAACCAATTTGTAAGTTAGAAAAGTATTTCCCTAGAATTGAAAATACCGAATCCATTAAGATTAACTCATTCGCAGTAAAAGGTGTGACACGATTTGCTAAAACAATTCCATTAACAATACCAGCAATCAACCAAACAGCTGACACAAATGAGAAGGCAAAGAGTTTACGTCTGACTAATAATAAGACAGAGTAAGTGACTAAAATAATGGAAGAGTTAAATAAAAAGACAAGAGGACTTCCGATTAAATAACTAATTCCTTCAATGATTGAATGGCGGCTGACACATTCAATGACAAAGTTTAAAAGTAAAGACATAAGAATACTTAGTGTTGCATAGTGAGTTAAGTAACCTTTTAGTTTGTGATTCATTTTCTCACTCCCGTAATATATATATAATTTTTCTATATAATTCCAATTCTTGATGAACTTAATTAAGCTACAGTATATTGTACTTCCCCCACCCATTTAAATCAAGACTTCCAGGATGTTAAACGTTTTCACAATGGTGAAATATTAGGATTTTTATACAATAAGAATTTTAATTTCATCCCGATTTTGGCATGTCATAATGAATTACTATGATTATATTAAATAGATACAAAGATATGTATTGTAAAGTTTAGAAATTTTAAAAGACAAAAATGTTGGAGTAGACATAGAAAAAACTCCTGATTAGTGGAGATAAAAAAACCTAATGATAAGTTATGTTAAAGTTAAAAACTTGTGATTAATTTTGCATAAGGTTAGTATACCGTTCAAATCTTAAGATATAGCTTATAAGATTCTTAAGAAATTCTTAAAATTTAAAAAGTTGTGTTAGCCCATTGTGCAGGTAGTACTTTAACTAGTGCTATCTAGAAGTTGAAGTAAAAAATGTATGCTTTATAATAACTTAACAAAAACAAAATTTTAATTTCAACATTTCCGTCTAACAAAGCCATAAAAAAAGATACAACGTTGTCGAATGAGACGTGCTGTATCTTTTTTTACTAAAATTTTGAAAAAAATACTAGAAAGTTTTGATGAACCTCTTTACTTGATAACTATTATCAACTATAATGGGATTAACAAGTGATATTTATTATCAGTTATAAATTGAGAAAATGAAAATATGAGGAGGGGACGTATGAAGAAAAGGTACTTAGTTTTAATTTTAATGATTGTCTCTATTATCTCAATCTTTGTCGGGGTACAAGAACTTTCACTTACAGCTTTGTTACAAAAAGATGTGGATCAAATATTTATACTACTTGTGAGTCGAATTCCACGATTAATGAGTTTAATTGTGGTGGGAACAGGGATGAGTATTTGTGGTTTAATCATGCAGTTATTAACACGTAATAAATTTGTCTCTCCTACAACGGCAGCAACAGTTGATTTTGCAAAGCTTGGTATGTTGATTGCAATGGTCTTTTTTGCAGGTGCAACAATGGGACAAAAAATTGCATTAGCTTTTGTATTTTCACTTTTTGGAACGTTTTTATTTATGGGATTGCTTAAACGTATGAAATTTCAAAATGCTTTAGTCATTCCATTGGTCGGAATTATGCTTGGAAATGTTGTCGGGTCAATTACAACATTTATTGCTTATCAATCAGATTTAGTCCAAAACATTTCATCATGGGCCGTTGGTAATTTTACGAATGTTATCAAAGGAAATTATGAATTGTTATATCTATGTATTCCGCTTGTTATTATTGCATTCTTATATGCAAGTAAATTTACGATTGCTGGAATGGGTGAAGATTTCTCAACAAATCTAGGGTTAAATCATCAAACAATTGTAAACATTGGACTGACTATTGTGTCATTAATATCGGCTGTTATTGTGGTAACGATTGGAACAATTCCATTTATCGGGATTATTATTCCAAACATCGTCTCAATTTATGCAGGTGATAACTTAAAAAATAGTTTAGGACATACGGCGTTACTCGGAGCTATTTTCTTACTCGTATGCGACTTATTTAGCCGCTTAATTATATATCCTTATGAAGTTTCAATCAGTTTAACGGTTGGAATTGTAGGAAGTATTATTTTCTTATTCTTAATTATGAGGAGGGCTAAACATGCGTAAACGTCAAATTGGTTTAATCATTGCAGTACTTGCTCTTATCTCGTGTTTAATCTATTTATTTGGTAGTTTAAATCCAGCGACAGCAGCTTATGTCATTTCAAAGAGAATTCCTAAATTGTTAGCTATCTTATTAACATGTGTTGGGATTTCAGTCTCAACTCTTATCTTTCAAACATTGGCAAATAATCGAATCTTAACACCAAGTATTATCGGGCTGGATTCATTATTTACCTTACTTCAAACAGCCATCGTATTTCTGTTTGGTTCAACAGTATTAAACGCACTTGGTCCAAATGTAAATTACGTCATTTCTTTAGGTGCGATGGTAGGGTTCTCCTTACTGTTATATAAATTCTTATTTAGTAATGAGCGTCAAAATATATTCTACTTATTATTAGTCGGAATGGTATTTGGAACGCTGTTTCAAAGTTTATCATCATTTATGCAGCAAGTTCTTGATCCGAATGAGTTTTTATATGTACAAGATAAAACATTTGCAAGTTTCAATTCAGTCAGTGATAGTCTATTAATTATTTCAATTGTCATAATGGCCGCAACACTTATTTATGTGTTGAATGATTTGCAAAATTTAGATGTTTTAGCACTTGGGCGTGAGCATGCTATTAATTTAGGACTTGATTATGATAAAGTCGTTAAACGATTATTAAAAGTCGTTGCACTTTTAATTGCAATTCCAACGGCATTAGTAGGGTCAATTACATTTTTAGGTTTATTAGTTGTCAATTTAGCACATGCCTTAATGAATGATCATCGCCATGCTAAGTTAATGAGTACATCTATTTTAATTAGTACGATTGCTTTAGTCGGTGGGCAAGTTTTAATTGAACGTGTTTTTTATTTTAGTACAACTATAAGTGTTGTCATTAACTTTGTTGGTGGTGCTTACTTTATTTACTTATTACTTAAGGAGGAACGTTTATGATTACAGTTTCAAATTTATCAAAGTCATATGGGGCAAAAAAAGTGGTTCAAAACGTTTCATTACAAATTTCAGAAGGTAAGATTACCTCGTTTATTGGACCAAATGGAGCTGGTAAAAGTACTGTTCTTTCGATGATGAGTCGCTTAATGAAAGCAGACGAGGGTGAAGTTGTCATTCAAGGGAAAAAATTATCTGAATGGAAATCGAACGAGTTATCAAAAGTATTAGCTATTTTAAAGCAAAGTAATCATTTATCAGTTCGTTTAACCGTACGTGATTTAGTAGCGTTTGGACGATTTCCACACAGTGGAAATAACTTAACAGAAATAGATAATGAAAAAATTGAGACAGCTTTAGATTATATGGAATTAAAGCCACTTCAAGATCGTTATTTAGATGAGTTAAGTGGTGGACAAAATCAACGCGCGTTTATTGCGATGATTTTAGCGCAAGACACAGAGTATATTTTCTTAGATGAACCATTGAATAACTTGGACATGAAGCACAGTGTACAAATTATGAAACTTTTACGAAAGATTACCGATGAATTAGGAAAAACAGTCGTTTTAGTTATTCATGATATTAACTTTGCTTCAAGCTACTCAGATGAAATCGTTGCTTTAAAAAATGGGGAAGTCATGGCATCGGGACCCGTTGATGAAATCATTCAAAAGGATGTGCTTGAGTCAATTTATGAAATGGCGTTTGAAATCCAAGATTTAAATGGTAAAAAAGTTTGCGTGTATTATTAAAAGAGTAAAATCGAAAAGATTCGCCTAATGAAGTAATGGGTTAGTCTTTAAAAAAAATATAATAGAGGTGAAAGATATGAGTAAAAATGCAAAGTTATTAAGTATTATTGTTGTTGTTTTAGTTGGTTTAGTAGCATTAGCTGCAATTGTAAAACCTGAAGCAAAGTCGGTTGGTGAAGACGTTGAAACAGTCGTTGTAACACATACTTTAGGAGAAACAACAATTGAGAAAAATCCAGAAACTGTATTAGTCTTTGATTTAGGTGTATTAGATGCACTTGATTATTTAGAAGTACCTGTTGCAGGTGTACCAAAGTCATCTTTACCTACGTATTTAGAACAATATAATACGGATGAAGTTGTGAATGTTGGAGGTATAAAAGAGCCAGATTTAGAAGCGATTTATGCTGCACAACCAGATTTAATTATTATCTCAGGACGTCAAGCTGATTATTACGAAGACTTATCTGAAATTGCACCTACGTTATATGTTACGATTGATAACAACAATTATTTAGAGTCATTTAAAGAAAACATGACGTTGTTAGGTGAAATCTTTGAAAAAGAAGACGCTGTTGCAGCTGAGTTAGAGAAAGTCGAAACTCAAGTCTTAGCAGTTAAAGAAAAAGTAGAAGCATTAAATCAAAATGCTTTAATCGTCTTATCAAACGAAGGTGAAATTTCAGCTTATGGAGCAGAGTCACGTTTTGGAATTATCCACAATTCATTAGGATTTGCTGCAGCGGATGATACAATTGAAGTTTCAACTCATGGTCAAAAAGTATCATTTGAGTACGTAGCTGATGTGAACCCTGATTATTTATTTGTTGTAGATCGCAGTGCTGTTGTTAGTGGATCTGCTGAAGCTGAAGCTACATTAAATAACGAGTTAATTCAATCAACAGATGCTTATAAAAATGATCAAATCGTTTATTTAGATGCTGTTGTTTGGTACACAGTATCAGGTGGATTTACATCAACAATGAAAATGGTTGAAGAAATTGAAACAGCTATTTCAAAATAAATAATAAAAAAG
>DNGE01000110.1:3894-18407 GCA_003486705.1 Bacillota bacterium | reverse complement strand
CATTTATGTTTTTCAGTTCTTTTAAAGATTTTAAATTTTTTTAAATGTTTTGTATTAAAATATGATTCCTGCATATAATATGATTGTCAGGTCGGGATCAATAGTTAAGCAGTGAGCATTTGTTGTGGAATATACATTGTACCATTCCTTGGATTAACGTATGCAACATCAAGTCACTGTTTGGTATTGGATTTAAACTAATGATGATGATATTTTATTGGTTCCGATTTGACTTCTTATATTCTGTCTATCATGTCTGTTGCATGAATAAAAAGAATATGTTAAAATCTAAATACATCCTGAGATGTGCGTAAGGTGATTAGTTGTTTAATCCGAACACTTCTGATAAAGGGATCTGGAAGTTCTATTATTGTGTTGAAAGCCTAGCCCACCATGGCCTAGGAATCCTAATGTAATAGACAGGAGCCCACCTGCTAATTTAGCGGGTTAGTATCCTAACACCTACGGCATCTTGGGCCTAAAAAACACACGAACTACTTTGTTCGTGTGTTTTTTCTATTTTCCTTTAATAACTGCTCAATCTGTTTCATAATAGCTTCCGCCCTTAATTGTGCAGCCCGAACCTCACTTTGTTGTGCGTAATACGCCAATGTTTTCGGGTTTGTTAACAGATTCTCTAAAGAAGCAGCTAAAGACTCAACGGTTCCTTCGCACATTGCGGCGAACTCACCTTCATTTAAAATTTCATTATTCCCCGTAATCTGCGTGGCAAGAATCGGCTTATGAAGCGCCAGCGCTTCTAACAACACCATCGGGTATCCTTCAATTCTTGAAGAGGATACAACCAGGTCTGCTCCCGCCATGTACGGGTATGGGTTTGGCACAAACCCAAGCAGTTTCACACTATCGCTAACTTGTAGCGACTTGATTAGTTTAGTGAGCGCTTCGCGCTCACCTCCTTCTCCTATAATGAGCAAGTCATGAGGCGCTTGCTTGAGTCGTTGCGCATGGGCTTTGATTAGTAAATCAAAGCCTTTTTGTTTGTTTAAGCGGCCAACGGCAACGACGGTTGGGCGCAGTCCCGCTTCTACTTTGAATTCGGTCGCCTTTTGGCGAACTACTTCTTGAAAGAGAGGGTTAAAGATGATGCGTTGGTTAACGTTAACGCCTTTAAAACATTCTTTAAAGCCAGCTTGCGCTTGCTTTGAAACAAAGATGAGTTCATGAAATGCCTCATACGTCTTTTTCTCAGCACCTGGGAGAAACATATTTTTTGTCCAGTGATTGTGCTGCATATTCGTGTGTACCCAAGCTATTTTTTTACTGCGATGATTATTCGAATGGGCGATTAATCGAGTTGCCATTCCTTCTAAAAAGGCGACTTCAACATCATACTTAGCGTTAATTTTTCGTTCATAATAAAAAGCGGGTGCGTATTTGATAACACGGCTTTGAATCCAGTTCAGTAGGCGATGACTTTTTCGCAAGGCAATCACGTTGATATGGGGAGCCACCGACTTTAAGTAAATGCCCTCGTGTTGCAAAAGGATGAGTGTGGTTTCAAATTTTAAAGGATCTAAGTGATTGATAATGTCGACTAATACTTTTTCAGCCCCACCACCGCCTAAGTTCGGTATCATAAACATGATTTTTTTCATTTGAATCCTCCTTATAGCCACGATAACACGCGACTGAGTCCTTTTATTTTGGTGAGATAATGTGGCCCGAGTTTTTGTTTAAAATAATCATCTTTATCTTCTAGTAGCAGTGGATTTTGTAACCAGTCTGGATAATAGGTAATTAGAAATTGATAATGTGATTTTAGTTTTTTAATTAAAGTCAACGGCTGCTTCGCGTATAATCTTAAAAACTTGGGAATATGTCGAAAGAAGACGCCGCGAATAAAATAGAGTTCAAATTGTTGCTGCTCAAACGCTGTCAGTGTTTTTGTTTTTTGATAGTGATATAAGATAGTCGCCACCTCATAAATATCATCAATTTTTTGATGCAGTTGCGAACTCATAATGGACCCTTCTCGCTTACGGCGATAATAATAATAAACGTCACTGACATGAGAGAGTGTGGGTTGATTTAAAAAACATTGATACGTAAATACATTGTCTTCATACCATAATCCTTTAGGAAATTGGATGCCACCAGCATGAATGAGCGTGCGCTTAAATAACTTATTGCACACCATCGGATGCGATAAATTTGGATAATACAAATTAAAATCACATAGTGGCTTTCTTTCATCTGGATAGACCTCCATCATGTCACACATACAAATATCGGCATTTGCCACCTTCGCCTGACGATACAACATTTCAAAAAAGTTTAAATCCACCCAATCATCTGAATCCACAAATCCAACATACTCACCTAAAGCATAAATGAGTCCAACATTACGCGCATCTGATAATCCGCCATTTTCTTTTGTTATGACAATAACTTGATCATATCGTTTTTCATAGTCTCTTAAAATAGTTAGCGATTCATCCGTGCTCCCATCATCAACACAAATAATTTCAATGCGGGCTAACGATTGATTGACCAAACTGTCTAAACACGTTGCCAAATATTTTTCCACATTATAGACCGGCACAATGACACTCACATCCATCTACTCACCTACTTTCTTTCATACACAAGATAGCCCTCATTTTCAAAAATGAGCGTCGTCTCTTTTTGCAATTGATTCCTCACCTCATTTGAGACGGACGATTGTAATACCACATAATCAATCCCAAATTGCTCACACAACGGCAATATCGTCTCCACATCGACGTTCGACTCAACATTCGATAATACATCATACAAGCCATAAAGACTATTTTCATCGATCACATCCATCGCTTCATACAAGCGATACTCCGGTACCGTAAACACCAAAATCCCGTTTCTCAACCCAAGCCGCAATCGAAGATCCGTACTAAAAATCGTTGACTCATTTGACACTTCCTCATTTAAAAACGACTGCAATGCAAGAAAATCATACGACTGTTTATAACGCAAATCATACTTTCCTAACGCCTTCACACTCAACATTTTTGGTTGCTCTTGATGCAGCATATTATTTACAAACAACAGCAGCCCGACACTGATTAAACTAGCATTCACCAATAGTTGAGCACGTCTTGATGCACACCTTGTATACACAGCGTCTAAACAAATAACCAAACCAATCCCCGAATAAACTAAAATAAATAGGCGCTCATACACAATGCCTGTTAAAAACAAACTCACACACGGCGCCACCACCGGATTAAAAAAGACCACTAACGTCACAACGGGTATAAATACATACAATCGTTGTTCTAATGCTTTACGTTTGGATAATACGTACACGAAATAACTTATGACAATAGCCGCTATTAAAATTTCAAATCCATCCAGTAGCTTTATTGAGTACCCATTATAAAACTGTTGTACCATCATGTTAAAAAAAGAACGCACCGTCACAGGGGTCTTGACCTGCACGACTATTAAAACACACGCCATAAAATAAATCAGAATGGGGATTAAAAACACCATGACACGTTGTGCAACTTGCAACGCTTGTTTTTTCTTCATCGCTAATCCGTAAATCACCAAATATCCGAATACCGTTACTAAAAAAAGCACCCCTGATAATTTAGGTGATATATCATAACTAATATTTAACACGTACGTGGCAACGGGTATAGAAAGAAAGATGCCTGTCCATGACTCATTCCCTTTTAAATATAAGACATCATACGCTAGTAATCCGTACATTAAAACAACGGAAATAAATAGCGCACTTGATTGTGTCGCCACATGGGCAAAAGATAACAATAAAATAAGCACCATTAATTTTTTATTTCGTGTTTTTACATAATCACTTAAACACATTAAAAGATACATAAACAGATATAACCGAAAGTTCACGCCATAATACGGATACTCTAAAAAATCAAGTCGCGGTATACTGATTAAAAAAAAGATAATAAAGGATTGGATTTGATGCTTTTTGTTAGTTGAAACAATCCCTATGACGTCAAAGATCAGCATCGGCAATACGATAAAATACATCAGGGAGGGTAACCAAATCATTAACAACGTCCCATCTACATTGCTTAACTTTGCAAGCATCGAAAAGAGCACATAATAGCTTTGGTAATTATACATCCAATGCAAGCGTTCAGTGATGCCATTCCACGGATTCATCGTATTAACATGCGTGGCATCGATATTACTTTGAATAAATGGTAAATAAAAATTAAAATCCCAATACGTCTCAAGTGACGCCATTAACGTGTATGCCATAATGAAAACAGCGGTAACAGCAAGGCCCACCCACGTCTTTTTACACCTTAGTTTTTTTTGGATGATAATTACGAGTTGTTTGATATCGAATAACGAAAGGACCAATAGCGCACCGAACAAGGTAGCGGTTAGGATTGCCAATGCTTTCGTCGATAAGTGAAACTGCATAAATGGCCCATACAGCAATTGAACCAATCCGAGTAAGCAAAAAAAGCCGAGCGGCAGTTTAGAAACAGCTTGAACCACTGGAGACTTTATATAATGTGACACCATCATTCCAAGCTTTATGGAGATGAGTATTAGACTTAGTAACAACAACACAATAACAAACATAAGCACTCCTATTTTTTAAAATTTAAATACTTTTCAATCTGATCATCGAGAAGTTGAAGCATCTGTCCGCCTAACTCGTAAGGCTTCGGTTGAAACATCAAAGCGTTCTCGTAAAGCTTTTGAAACGACGTCCCCTCTTCATACATAAGCAAATAGCCAAGCTGCGCGAGCTTGCTCGCTAGTTGAAGTTGGTGGTCATTAACATGTTCGTGATATTTAGAAAGTCTTGGAAAAGCAATGACCCGTTTACGAAGCTTAAGTGCTTGAATAATCGAGCCTGCTCCGGCATGTGTCACAATTAAATCAGCCTCATTTATATATAACTGCAACGTCTCATTCGGTACAAAACTAAACAGTTTCATTGTATTGCTTTTATAGTCATTATGGCCGGCTTGTACGATTACTTCTTGTTCGTTGGCTACTAATTCAACGGCTGCAATCATGCGTGAGAAGTCTTGTTTTTGTGTCCCGCATAAAACTAAAATCATAGGACGCATCCTCCGTATTTAGCATTAGGATATAGGGTTAATAATTCTTCCCATTGCACGTAAAAATCTGTGGCGAGATAATACATCAAACGGCCTGTCATTGAGGGAGTGTACACATTTGCAATGGTCTCGATATAAATGACTTTGCGTCCAAATAAGCGGCCGTAAACACATAAGGGAATGGTTGAGTGCACGCCGGTTGACACAATAACCTTTGGCCTATATTTAATAAAGTAACGAAGTGAAGCAACCCAATCACACGTGTATTCAAACAAATAAATCCACCCATCATTTTTTGAACAATAGCGTAAATACTCAACGGGATACGGGCAACATTCTGCCATCTTTGTCTTTTCCGTCACAACAACGCCATTATATTTTTCAATAAGCGACCCAAGCGCCAACAACTCCGTATAATGACCACCACCACTTGAGCAAAAAATAACGTCACCTTTTTTCATGTTGTTCACCTACCCTTTAACTGTCGCTGTAAAATTTTAAATCCAATGTCTTTAAAATATTGAAACTCTCTTGTCTTCCAAAAAATAACCAAATATAGCGCATTAATTAATACAATATTGCAACCACAATTTAATAAAAATGTCCAAATAGTTAGATGTTCTTTAAGTGGTAGGGTCACCCCATACGTTAAGCCAAAGGCTAACATAGCAATAACTAAATACAGGATATATCGTTTAAAATAATGGCTTAATGGTTGATTAAACACGTGCTGGTAGACGACTTTTGGATTCACCCAAAACACCACACTTAAATGACTGACAAGTGTTCCAAGCATGACACCCGGTAACCCTAGCACTTGCACTAACCCAATTGAAAGTACCAAATTGATGCTGGCCTCAAACAGTGGCGCAAACCGATCTTCATGATAAACGCCCGCACCTTCTTTAAACGCATGCACACAATATCGCATCATATACAAATACGAATTTATTAAGATGAGCCCCACTGAAAATCCATCCATCACTTGTTGCATTCCGAGCCATAAGACAATAAATGGCGTAACCGTATGATACAAGGCAATCACAATAAACGACGCTAACCAAAAGTTAAGAAAGTATAGTTTCTTATGTACTTCATACACACTTTCTTTACTATTTTGCGCCATAAAATCACCAATCGATGCACTGACACCACTCATGCCTTTCCAAAAAACATTCTCAGCCGCCACAATCACCAACTTATACGAGTTAAACATCCCAACGGCCCCTAAGCTAATATAACGTGCAATAATTAAATTATCTGTACTATTCACGAGCAGGTACCCTAGTTTGTGTAAAAACATCGCTTTAATATTTTTAAACAAGTCTTTTTTTTCAGCAACCTCAAGCTCGCCCCTCGTTACTTTAAGCCATGCATAGTGTTTTAAAATATAAGTATTCATCATAACGTAATACAGTATATTAATGATAATCTCAACAATTAAATACAAATCAAATTGCTTAAATTTTAGCAACGTTACAATTTGTAAAGAAGAAATTATCGTTTTTGAAATCGCCTGACCTATCGAAATCTTATATCCTAGTTGTGCCACTTGTAAGATACAGAGTTGATAAGAATAAAAATACCCGATCACTGTATTAATCAACGCCAAGATAAACCAGCGATAAACATCTATATTTGGTATTTCCGCGCTGACAAAAAACTGCAACACAGGTGTTACAAATAAACCGACAATCAAGATCAGTCCACCTGCTAATTGGTAAAACTTTTTATAATAATTTAAATACGCCTTTATTTTTTCACGATTTTCCTCTGCAAACGGCTTGTATAATGAAAAGACAATCGCCGTCCCAATCCCTAAGTCAAAAATGGACATTAACCCTATTACGTTGACGTATAGTGAATTTAAGCCTAAAATATCATTCCCAAGTGTCATCAAAAACACTTTACGAACCACAAAGGTTGGAAGCCAGGTTAGAATATAAACCACGATGTTAGCCACTGAATTAATCAGTGAATTTTTAACACGCATTACCCTACCTCCTTTTTCCCTTCAATAGTCTTAGTATCTATCAAAACTTGGAAAATTAAACATAAATAAGTTATAAACAAAAACTTTTAATGACATGCACCTAAAATGTCATTTATTCGCTGCACTGCATGATGTTTACAAGTCCGGTTTCCCTCCTTTGCTCACATCCTGTTTCAATATATTTTAACGATTAATGATTAAATCGAAACTCACAAATTTTATGTCTTATACATGGAGTGACTTGAGCTTATCCTGTATTGGTTTTTTCCTTTTAGATAACTAAGCAAGACATGTTTTAGTTTAAACGATAAAAAAATCCTGAATCGAAAACATTCCGATTCAGGATTTTTATTGATTACAGATTTAATTCAGTTTTTAAGGCTGATTCTAATGATTCTGTCTGTGCTCCAAAGATGGCTTGCACACTGTCTTCTTTAATGATTAAACCTTGTGCACCATTTTCTTTCCATGCATTTGAGGTATCAACCTCATCTGTATCTTTAATTTTAACGCGTAAGCGTGTCATACACGCTTCGACACCTACTATATTATCACGACCACCTAATAATTGAATGATCGTCATTAATTGTTCATTTGGAATCTCTCTCACGACTGCCTTAGTTTTAGCACTTGGTGACGTCCCACGTGCTTTTTTAATAATAAAATTAATCCCTACAATAACGAGAGCATACGCTGCTAAAACTAAAATAGCAAATAGCGCGCTTCCTTTATAAATGTCATTAGCGTTCGTAAACGCAAGTGTTATCCCCGTTAATACGAGAGCTCCTGCAATTAATAATGCAATTTTCCCCCAATTTTCCCACAGGGTTGTTGTTTTTGATTTATTTTGACTCACAACGAATTCCTCCTATCCTTTTTTCACTTTTATGAATAACATTTAACCGTAGTTTCCTTGAGTTTATATATAATAAAAACCAATTTATTCACTAAAAGCAAAGTCGTATAAGTCAATTATACATTTTTTTAATATCTTATCAATTATTACCATATCTTATTATGTTTAAAATTAGACATTTCATTACGCTTTCTAGCTTTAAATTAAAAAAGAAGTTATATCTTTGAACCTGTTTACACAAGTTCATCGATACAACTTCTATACATTTATTATTTTTTTAATTGAATATGTAATTCTTCTAATTGGGCATCACTTACGCGACCTGGTGCATCTGTCATTGGACAGCTTGCTGATGCATTTTTAGGGAATGCAATCACATCACGTAAACTTGCTGAGTTTGTTAAGATCATGGCAATACGGTCAAGTCCTAACGCTAATCCTCCGTGAGGTGGTGTTCCGTATTTGAAGGCATTTAATAAGAATCCGAATTGTTCTTCAGCTTCTTCTTTTGTAAATCCTAATGTTTGGAACATGCGTTGTTGAACGTCTGGGTTATAAATACGTAATGACCCTCCACCAAGCTCGAATCCATTTAATACGATATCATAAGCTTGTGCTTTTGCGTTTTTAGGATCTGTATCAAATGTGTCTAATGTGTCAAGACTTGGCATTGTGAATGGGTGGTGCGCTGCAAAGTAGCGTCCCGCTTCTTCATCATGCTCAAATAATGGCCAATCGATAACCCATAAGAAGTTAAACTTAGACTCATCGATTAATCCTAATTCTTTAGCTAAGTGGCAACGTAATGCCCCTAAGCTATCAGCAACAACCGCTTTGCTATCTGCAACGAATAATAATAAGTCCCCAATTTCAGCACCTGTTGCACCTTTAATCGCTTCAACTTCTTCAGCGTTAAAGAATTTAGCGATTGGTCCGTTAAATCCTTCTTCTGTGATTTTAACCCAAGCTAATCCTTTAGCTTTATATTTTTTAACGTAGTCTGTTAATTTATCGATGTCTTTACGTGAGAAGCGATCAGCTGCACCTTTCACACATAATGCTTTAACTTCATTTCCAGCTTCAACCGTTGATGCAAACACAGAGAAGCCACAGTTTGCTACAACGTCATTTAAAGCTTTTAATTCCATTTCAAAACGTGTATCTGGTTTATCTGAACCAAAGCGTCCCATTGCTTCTTCATATGATAAACGGACAAATGGACGTGGAATGTCTAATCCTTTCACGTCTTTCATCATTTTAACTAACATCTCTTCAATCATGTTCATGATTTCTTCTTGTGTTAAGAATGATGTTTCAATATCGATTTGTGTGAATTCAGGTTGACGATCAGCACGTAAATCTTCATCACGGAAGCAGCGTGCCACTTGGTAATAACGTTCAAATCCTGATACCATTAATAATTGCTTAAAGATTTGAGGAGATTGTGGTAAAGCATAGAATTCTCCTTCATGAACGCGAGAAGGTACTAAGTAGTCACGTGCTCCTTCTGGTGTTGATTTATTTAAGTATGGTGTTTCAACTTCAATAAATTCATTTCCATCTAAATATGAGCGCACTGACTTTAAGATATTGTGACGTAAGACAAAGTTTTGTTGCATCATTGGACGACGTAAATCTAAGTAGCGATATTTTAAACGTGTATCTTCTAATGCATCTGTTTCATCCGCAATAATTAATGGTGTCATTTCAGCTTCTGAGATAATTGTTAATTCTTCTAATAAAATTTCAATATCTCCAGTTGGCATATTAGGGTTTTTGCTTTGACGCTCGGCTACTGTTCCTTTAATTGCCACAACGTACTCGTTACGCACTTTATTTGCTGCTTCAAGTACTGTCTCTGATACTGATTCAGGGTTTGCAACTAATTGCGTAATTCCGTAGCGGTCACGTAAATCGATGAACACTAATCCTCCTAAGTTACGAGATTTAGCAACCCATCCTTTTAATTCAACGACTTGACCTACATGCTCAAGTCTTAACTCTCCGTTATTATGTGTACGATTCATCTTTCTCACCTCTTAATTAATGTTGGCACCCGCAACCGTGTCCATCGTGTCCGTGTCCACCACAGCACTCATGGTCATCACCATGTCCATGTCCACCGCAGCATCCACCACCTGTATTTTTACGAGCATCTTCAATTAAATAATCAATAATCATACTTACAGGTACTTTTGATTGTTCACCAGTTTTGTTATTTTTAACATTAACGATTCCCGTTTTCACTTCATCTTCACCGATAATCGCTGTGTATTTTGCGTTGTTACGATCTGCCGTTTTGAATTGACCTTTTAAGTTCTTACCTAAGTAATCCATTTCAGATACTAATCCTTGAGAACGTAAGTCATGTAATAATGCTGTTCCAAACATTTTCGCCTCTTCACCTAATGTGATTAAGAATAAATCGACTGATGGTTCAGCTGCTACTTGAATACCTTCTGCTTCAAGTGCAAGTAATAAACGTTCAAGCCCCATACCAAATCCAATGGCTGGTGTTTGTGGACCACCTAATTCACCCACTAATTTATTGTAACGTCCTCCACCACATAATGTGTTTTGAGAACCAAATCCTTCAATTTCTGCTTGGATTTCAAAAATAGTGTGTGTATAGTAATCGAATCCACGAACTAAGTTAGCATCGTATTCATATTCAATTCCCATAATTTTTAAATATTTTTGAACAGCTTCGAAATACGCACGATCTTCTTCGACTAAGTAATCAATCATTTGAGGAACCGTTTGCATGATGTCTTTATTGCGGTCAACTTTACAGTCTAATACGCGTAAAGGATTTTTTTCTAAACGCGTTTGGCAATCTGAGCATAATTCATGTTTCGCTGGTTCAAAGTGTTTTAATAACGCCTCACGGTAGTTTTCACGGCTTTGTGTATCACCTAATGAATTTAACTTTACTTTAATATTACGTAATCCTAAATATTTATATAAGCTAACCGGTAATGAAATAACTTCAGCATCTAATGCTGGGTCAGCACTTCCAAAAACTTCTGTTCCAAATTGAACGTGTTGACGATAACGTCCTTTTTGTTGACGCTCGTATCTAAACATTGGCCCAATATAGAATAATTTTTGAACCATTTGTTCCGCGTATAATTTATTTTCAATAAAACTACGCGCAACACCAGCTGTTCCTTCTGGACGTAAAGTCATTGAACGATCGCCACGGTCTTTAAAATCATACGTTTCTTTTGAAACAACATCAGATGTTTCACCAGCAGAGCGGTGGTAAAGCTCTGTACTTTCAAACATTGGTGTTCTAATTTCTTTGTAGTTGTAAATCGTACAGATTTCACGAATTAAACTTTCAATGTTTTGCCAACGAGCTGACTCAGTAGGTAAGACATCATAAGTTCCTTTTGGTTTTGTATAAGCCATATGAATTCTCCTTTCAATAATAAACGACTAACAAATTATGACCACGAATAAAAAAAACGCCCTTAGAATAAATCTAAGGACGTAAAATACGCGGTGCCACCTTAATTGCAATACGTTTTGTATTGCCACTTTCATACGTTAACGCCGTCTACGGATACCTCTACTTAAGTTCAAAGCATCTTCTCGCGAGTGTCCAAAAATAGATTATCCGTCGAAGCTTCCAGCCAAGGCTTCGTTCTCTAGTTCGGCGTCTTCTAATTTTCATCTCGGTCATAAAAGTTAATGTTATTATATACGAATACTGTTATTATAATACACTTTTTGTTAAGATTCAACGATTAATGTCACTGGACCGTCATTTACAAAGTCAACTTCCATCATTGCACCAAAAATACCGGTTTCAACTTGCAAGTTATATTGCGTTCTTAACAGTTCATTGAAGCGATTATATAATGGCTCTGCTACCTCAGGTCTTGCCGCTTCAATAAAACTTGGGCGATTCCCTTTTTTAGTTTCCCCATATAAGGTAAATTGAGAGACTGATAAAATTGAACCACCGATATCTTGAATAGATAAGTTCATTTTTCCTGCTTCATCTTCAAAGATGCGCATGTTAGCTACTTTTTTAGCACAGTATTCTAAATCTTTATCTGTATCCTCATGCGTCATGCCAACTAATAGCATTAATCCGTGATGAATTTGACCGACGATTTTTCCATCAACAATAACTTTTGCATCTTTAGCACGTTGAACAATAACTCTCATGCCAACCCCTCCTTATTTATGAGATTGTTGAATCGTACGTTCAACATTTAACACATCTTTTACGCGTTGGATATTGTTTACAATAGCAACAAGTTGATCCACATTACGAACAGCTAACGATAAGCTAATTGTTAACGTATCATTTGCTGTTAACGCATTTAACTCACTAATTGAAGCATTAATAAAATTCAGACGTTGAATGACATCGCTTAATACATTTTTTCGGTCAAGTGCAGTCACTTTAATGCGTGCATAGAACGTATTGCTATGGTCATGATCCCACTCAACAGGTACCGTACGTTGGTCACTTTGTATATTCCCACAATCCATGTGGTGAATCGTGATTCCACTACCTTTTGTAATAAATCCAACAATCAAATCACCTGGAACAGGGTTGCAACATTTTCCAATTCGGATATCCACATTATCTAAGCCATCCACAATAATTCCGAAACGGTTTTTAGCTTTTTTACGCGCCTCTGTTTTACGTTTCCCATCCTCATTAATTTGTTGAATCAGTTCTATTTCATTTACAACTTTTTCATCTGCATAATAACGTTCAAGTATTGTTTTTGGAATTAATCGCCCACGACCAATTTGATAATATAAATCTTCTAACTTCTCAATGTTTTGTTTTTTATATAAATTTAAGAGTTTTTTATAATCAAATTTATTCGCACTAATATCTTTAAGCGCTAATTCTTTTAAGAATAACTCTTCACCTTTATCAATGTACGTTTGCTTTTGAATACGGTTAAAATACTGACGGATCTTATGACGTGCTTGTGACGTCTTCACTACATTTAACCAATCTTCACTCGGACCAAATGAATTACGAGATGATTTAATTTCAACAATATCTCCCGTTTTCAATTCGTAATTTAACGTGACAATTTTTCCATTGACAATCGCACCCGTTGTTTTATGACCTAAATCCGTGTGAATGCGATAAGCAAAATCTAGTGGTGTTGACCCCGGCGGAAAATCAAATACATCTCCATTCGGTGTAAACACGTAAACATTTGCATTAAAAATATCATCTTTAACAAGTTTCATTAATTTTTCTGCGTCATTTACTTCTTCTTGATACGCAATTAAAGCATTATACCACTTTAATTTTCCTTTAATTTCTTCTTGTTCTTGCTTTGGCGAAATCTGTTTATTTTCTTTATACGCCCAATGAGCAGCAACCCCTTGTTCGGCAATATCATCCATATCTTTGGTACGAATTTGAATTTCGTAGATATTTCCTGTTGGACCGATAATCGTCGTATGAAGTGATTGATACATATTCGGTTTTGGCATGGCAATATAATCTTTAAAACGATTGGGAATCGGTTTAAAATTCGCATGAATCACACCGAGTGCTGAGTAACAATCTGGTACACTATCGACAATAATACGCAACGCGAGTAAGTCATAAATCTCAGCAAACTCTTTTTCACGTGTTTGCATTTTTTTATACACACTATAAATATTTTTGATGCGACCTTTAATTTCAAAATTAATGTGATAGTCACTCAGAGATTTTTCAATTTCTTCTTTCATCCCTTGAATTTGCTCTTCACGCTCATGCTTTTTTTGTTTAATCATTTGAGCAATTTTATAATACTCTTCTGGCTTTAAATAACGAAGTGATGTATCTTCAAGTTCTGCTTTTACGCGATACATCCCTAATCGATGTGCAATCGGAACATAAATTTCCATGGTTTCATGTGCAATCGTACATTGCTTTTCAGGTTTTAAATATTTTAGGGTGCGTATGTTGTGTAATCGATCCGCAAGTTTCACTAAAATAACACGAATATCCTTACTCATCGCTAGTAACATTTTGCTATGATTTTCAGCCTGTTGTTTTTCTTTAGAAATATATTGAAGTTGCGTTAATTTCGTTACGCCATCAACTATACTGGCCACTTCATCGTCAAATAATTGCGCTAATTGTTCTTTTGTAATGTCTGTATCTTCAATTATGTCATGCAATAATCCGGAAGCAATTGTCTTCGGTCCGGTTTGCCATTTGGCTAAGATATACGCCACTTCAATCGGGTGAATAATATAGGGCTCACCTGATTTCCTAAATTGTTCTTTATGTTTTTCAAATGCAAATTCAAAAGCACGTTCAATAAATGCAATACTTTCTTCTTTTGTAATATATGTTTTTACCACATCAAGGACATGATCAATTGAAACGTGAAAACCATTAATTTCCGGCATAGACATTACTCCTACTGTTAAATGTATTTATATTATTATAAAGCTAAATAATCATTTTGTTTCATCTAAATCAAAAATTTTTCAATCCTCATCGACACTAACCACTATATAAATGATTCATAACGTTATTTTCAATTCTTATTATGTATAATTTGTATAAAATTTTAACATAAAAAAAAGCAGAAATGCAACAAACTTT
>DNGE01000110.1:1352-3694 GCA_003486705.1 Bacillota bacterium | reverse complement strand
AACTTTCATTACATTCTGCTTTATTCTTCATATTTTTGATTTTTCTATCAATAAATCAATTTTTTAGTATTGAATTAAAGATAATACTTCGTAATTAGAAATTAAATCGCGTCCTTTTAAATCGTCTAATTCAATTAAGAACGCACATCCAACCACAACACCACCAAGTTTTTCAATTAACTTGATTGTCGCTTCAACCGTTCCACCTGTTGCTAATAAATCATCAACAATTAACACACGTTGACCTGGTTTAACTGCATCCGCATGCATGCATAACGTATTTGAACCATACTCTAAGTCATAGTTAAATTCTACAGTTTCACGAGGTAACTTACCTGGTTTACGCACTGGTGCAAATCCGATTTTCAACTCATGAGCCACTGGACAACCAAAAATAAATCCACGAGCCTCAGGTCCTACGATAATTTCAGCTTCTTGTTGTCTTGCAAATTCAACCATTTGTGATGTTGCATAGTTATAAGCTGTTCCGTCAGCCATTAATGGCGAAATATCTTTAAATTGAATTCCTTCTTTTGGGAAATCAGGTACATTTGCAATATAATCTTTAAGATTCATTTGAGTTTTCCTCCCTAGCGTGTATAAAAGCCGCTTTGATTTCTTTAAATGTGCTTAATTCAAAGAACTCTAACGTTTTAACTTTTGCTGCTTGTGTTTGATACAGTGGTGCTTCTGATAAATCACGTTTATGACTTGAAACAGTCTCCGTAATAATACCATTATTTATTATAACAAGTTCTACCTCAAAAAACACCTGTAAAATAAATAATAATTCATTTTTAGAAATGCCTTGTTTGGAAAAGTAATGATACACTTCTGGCGTTAACTGGAATGTTTTTTGCTGCTTCACAATTTTATAGACAAAGATAAACTTCTCTCTTTGCGCAAAAGTCACCTCAGCAGGTAATGGCCCTAAAATCACATTATTCGGTTTATTTTTTTTAATCCTAGAAAGCAATTCATCTACTGATTTCGGTAACGTGTCGAGCAGTAAATTAGACCCTACTTCAATCGATTCAGCTAAATCTTTATAAGATACCATGTTTTGAATGTACTTCATATTTGATTCATACACTTGTTTATTTCTTAAATCAATTAACTGAAATTCATGACATGATAAATCTATTAATTGCAGTTGCACCGAGCGATTCCCATTCCATTCATTAATTTTCAATTCACCGACCAAATCGAATGCGGTATCCGGTGTTAAATAGATAAATAAATCCGCCATGTTAAAGCCAATGACATCGATTTGTTTTTTTCCACCGTTACTTGCAACAAATTTTAAATGTTGCGATTTATTTCCGATACATTTTACATCTTTAACGCTCACTTGATTTAGTTTAACGACTGGTGGGCGATTGCCTTCGCCAAACGGAGCTAACGCTTCAAATTGTTCAAGCAATGTTAAATCAATGTCTTCAAGATCAAGACTTAGATCAACGGGTTGTATCGGTTGAATGTCACTATCTTTTAACAACTCATTCATTTTTTGATCAAGAGCTTTTAAATTTTCATGTGGGAACGAAATTCCCGCAGCCAAAGCATGTCCTCCAAATTTTGTGATGAGTTCTTGACACTCATTTAAGAGATCAAATAAGTGATATCCTTCAATCGCGCGGGCTGACCCTTTAATGCCACCCTCATGATCATCACTTAAAACAAAAACAGCTTTGCCCCAGTTTCTTGCTAAACGACCCGCAACAATCCCTAAAATACCTTCATGCCAATTTGGCTGATGCAATAGAATGACTTTTTTAGATTTTATTTCTTCTTCTGAGATTAATTTCATCGCTTCATTTAAAACAGTTTGTGTTTCAGCTTGACGCGCTTGGTTAAAACTTTGAATTTGCTCCCCTAAATCAGCCGCTACTATTTCATCTTGACACACTAATAACTCCACAGCAATCATTGCCTCATCCATGCGCCCTGGTGCGTTTAAGCGTGGGCATAATTCAAATCCGACATTGACCTCATTTAATTCTGTTTGCTCACTACCTGTTAACTCAATTAGTTTTAATAGACCCGGATCTTGTGTGATTTTTAATTGTTTTAACCCGCGCTTTACGATACTACGGTTCTCACCGACTAATGGCACGACATCCCCTATCGTTCCCATCATAGCAATGACATAATAATCTTCATGTAGTTCATCTTGTAATAAGGCTTGGGCAATTTTTAACGCGACCCCTGCTCCACATAAATGGTGAAATGGATAAGATTCATCAATTTCAGGATGGATGAGCGCATATACATCGGGTAATTCATCTTTTCTTTGATGATGATCCGTGACAATTAAGTCGACTCCATGTTGTTTTAAAAGC
>DNGE01000110.1:0-1090 GCA_003486705.1 Bacillota bacterium | reverse complement strand
CTAACGGCTTGCATAAAGGCATCTTCATTCGGACCATACCCTTCGTAAAAACGATTCGGAATGTAAGATTCAACCATCCCACCAAGCTCAGTAATCGCGCGCATTAAAATAGACGTAGCCGTTACCCCATCAGCATCATAATCTCCATAAATTAAAATCGGTTGACCTAATTCAATAGCTTCTTGAATTCTTGCCACCACTTTTTCCATGTCTTGAAATTCAAATGGGTCATGTAATAAATCATCATTTAGAAACGATTCTAACTGCTCCGGTGTTGTTAATTGACGACTTAATATTAACTGTTGAATAAGCGGGTGTAACGCAACATCTTTATTTAATTCACCCACTTCATCAACCGTATGAAGCTTCCATTTCGTTTTTGATTTTAACAAATTCTCTCCTCACCTTCATAAATAATAGAATTGTCTCATACACTTAATTGAAATTTAACTAAGGTATGGTGTAAAAATATGAAAAAACAAAGTTTAGTACAAGCAACATTAATACTCATTATCGCCGGTTTTGTAACTAAAGTGTTAGGTATGGTTAATCGCATTGTTGTCACACGGATGCTTGGCGAAGGTGGTGTTGGGCTATATATGCTCATTATGCCATCAATGATGTTACTCTCAACCATTGCAACCATTGGCTTACCCGTTGCGATTCCAACGCTCATTTCAAGAGCAAAACAAAGGCAAAAAAAGATTTTATCCACGTCTTTAATTATTTCTATCGTTTGCTGTTTCTTCTTATGTCTGTTAATTATTGTAACAGCAAAACCACTCGCTATTTATCTACTTAAAGATGAACGCACGTATTTACCGCTTTTATCTTTAGCACCACTTTTATTCGTGGTTTCGATTTCTAGTATTTTAAAAGGGTACTTCCAAGGCGAACAAAACATGTATCCGACTGCTGTCTCAACCCTGATTGAGCAAATAGTCCGCATTGCTTTTTGTATTGTCTTTATTGTTTGGTTATTACCTTACGGTATTGTTTATGCCGTTGTCGGAACCTTATGGGCATCCGTCCTTGGGGAATTAGCGTCGGTGATTATCTTATCCATTTGGTTTATGTTGAATATGAAACA
>DNGE01000115.1:3011-51245 GCA_003486705.1 Bacillota bacterium | reverse complement strand
AACTTTAGTTCTGGCCTATTTCATGTTTCATTATGCCTTTAATGAGTTAATAAAACGTTCAACACCCGCTAAACCTTCATCATTTAACTTATAAACACCACAACATTCTAAAATTTCAACAAACTTTTGTCCGACTTCTGTTTCAACAATCTCAGTCGCTAACGTCGGTTCCACTGTTTCATAACGATCTAACATCTCATTTAACCATGGGATGTGTTTTTCAAGTGCTGCTTCACTTAACACCGCTTCATCACGCGCCATTAACGCTTGTTTCACGACTTCTAACTCTTCTTTTAAACGACCTGGTAAGACCGCTAATCCCATAACCTCAATTAAACCAATGTTTTCTTTTTTCAAATGATGTAAATGCGCATGTGGATGATAGATTCCATCTGGATGCACATCAGATGTACGGTTATTACGTAACACTAAATCTAACTCATACTTTCCATCTTTAAAACGAGCAATCGGTGTAATCGTATTATGTGGTGTTTCGTCTGTATGGGCAAAAATTCCTAAGCTTTCATCTGAATAGCTGCGCCATGCCTCTAAGATTTTACCACCTAACGTGACTAACTCAGATGTTGACTCACCACGTAAACGAAGCACAGAAAGTGGCCACTTCACAAATCCAACTTCCACATTTTCATAGGTTGGAACCGTATAGGTTTTTAAGATTGGCGCCGTTTCCATGGCGAATTCATACGATCCCCCTTGGAAATGATCATGTGTTAAAATCGATCCACCTACAATCGGTAAATCTGCATTCGAACCAATAAAGTAATGGTTAAATTGTGCCACAAAATCAAGTAAACGTTCAAACGTTGATTGTGAAATTGTCATTGGCTCATGTGCATCCTTAAACACGATACTATGTTCATTATAATACACATATGGAGAATATTGCAAATTCCACTTTTCAGTTGCAAGTGTTAAAGGAATAATGCGGTGATTTTGGCGTGCTGGGTGGTTCAATGTTCCAGCAAAGCCGACGTTTTCTCTACATAATAAACATTTTGGATAATTAGACGCCGGTAAGCTTTTCGCTAGTGCAATGGCTTTCGGGTCTTTTTCAGGTTTTGATAAGTTAATCGTAATATCTAAGTTCCCATAAGGGGTTACCGTTTTCCAATTTAAGTTTTTCGCCACGCGATCCATACGAATATAGTTCGATGCTTGACTTAATTGGTAGTAATAATCCGTTGCCTCTTTTGGTGAGACTGCATATTTCGCTGCAAACGTTTGGTTCACTTCAGACGGACGTGGCATAAAGCAATCCATAATCTTTGTATCCAATAGATCACGATGATCAATACTGTCACATTCAAGCACGTTATTCTTGGCTGCGAAGTCTAAGATATTATTTAATGTTTCACTAATATTTTCAGATGCTTTTACTTCTTCCATCATCTCAAAAGCGTTAAGTCCTAAGATATCAATGACTTTATTTGCTGCATATAAAGTATCATCTTTAGTTATCATGTTATGTTTCAGTGCATATTGAACTAATGCATTAATCTCGTTTTGAATACTCATTTCGCTCACCTCGTTATTAAGCTTCTTATAATGTTTTTGTTCCGTCTCCAATTGTTGCTACATAGAAGTCTGCTTCGTACCCGATTGCTTTTTTATAACCTGCAGCAATCGCTTCACGCGCTGCTTCTAAGTTTTCTTGTTTAACTAAAGCAATTGCACATCCACCGAATCCTGCTCCTGTCATACGCGCCCCAAGTACTCCCTCTTGCGCCCATGCTAATTCAACGATTGTATCTAATTCTAATCCTGTTACTTCATAATCATCACGTAATGAAATGTGAGATTGGTTTAATAATTCACCAAACTTCACTAAATCTTTTGCTGCTAAAGCATCAATCGCTTTTACCACGCGCTCATTTTCAGTTACGGCATGTTTTGCACGTTTGTATAAGACTTCGTTTTCTAAAACATCTGACACGTCATTAAATTGTGCTTCTGTTAAATCACATAAGAAGTTCATGTTTGCTTTTGTTTGTAATAATGCTAAGGCTTGGTCACATTCACCGCGACGCTCATTGTATTTTGAATCTGCTAATTCACGTTTTTTATTTGTATTCATAATTAAGATGGCTGCATCTTGTAAATCAGCTTCTGCATATTCATAAGATAAATCATTTGTATTTAATTTAATCGCATAGTCTTTTTTACCCATACCAATAGCGAATTGATCCATGATTCCACAATTTACACCCACGTATTGATTCTCAGCACGTTGAGATAATTTAACCATTTCGACCATATCAATGTCGATGTTGTGTTGCGTTTTTAAAATTTGAGAAATTAATAACTCTAAAGATGCTGATGATGATAATCCTGAACCATTTGGAATAGTTCCTAAGATGTACGCATCAAATCCTTTTTCAATGTTATGTCCTAATTTATTGAACTCAACGATAACCCCTTTAACGAATGCTGAGAAGTTTTCATTTTCTGTGTGTGCTAAATCTGTTAAATCAAATTCTAACATCCCAACTTCTTCAAAGTTCCCTGAGTATAATCTTACTTTTGAATCTTCACGGTATGACACAATCGCATATGTTCCGTATGTAATCGCACATGGGAATACACATCCACCGTTGTAATCAATATGCTCTCCAATTAAGTTAACACGACCTGGTGAAAAGAATGAATGGATTTCTTTTTCTCCAAATACTTCTGTAAATAATAATTTTAATGTTTGAATGTTCATTTGTCTCTCTCCTCTATTTATACTATGTTTTTCTCTTTACTAAAATTTTATATTTTTTTACTAAAAATTTCAACCCCTAAAAGTAAAACACTTTCAAAAATTTTATTTTTTCTGCTTTTACCGTATATTTTATGTTATTTGATGCTAAAATAGTGAGTAAGAAGTAAAATTTAGTAAAAAATAAAAAGGTGGGAAACTATGGCTACCATAAAAGACATTGCTTCGGCTTCTGGTTTTTCAATCACCACGGTTTCTCGTGTATTAAACCACGATCGAAACTTCAACGTCTCAGATGACACACGTCATAAAATATTATCCATTGCTGATGAATTAAATTACTTACCACTTAATAAACGACACTCTGCCATAAAAAAACAGGCTCACCTTAAACTTGGACTTGTGTATTGGTACTCGACAGAACAAGAGCTCATCGATCCTTATTACATGGCGATTCGTTTAGCTATTGAAACTTATTGCGATACCCATCAGATTTCTCTACAAAAATTTTCTTTACCGACTCATTACAACGATGAAATCAAGACCTTACATGTTGATGGATTAATTGTTTTAGGTAAATTCAGCGAAGCAGAACTACAGAAACTGCATCATCAATACGCACATCTCGTTGTGGTCGATTGTTGGTCTGATTTATATGAGGTTGATGTCGTGGTAGCAGACTTAAAGCAAGCGACCAAACAAATGATTTCGCACTTAAATACCAAATCCATACATCAAATTGGATTTATTTGCGGGATTGAACAAACGTTAGACGGACAAGAATTATTAGATCGGCGACTTTTAACTTATAAAAAACAAATGCAACGTCTCAAACTATTTGATCCAAATGACATTTACCTCGGACAATTTAGTGCTGATTCCGGCTATGACATCATGACGAATATTATTAAACACCATTCCTTATGTCAAGCTTATATCATCGCCTCAGACGCGATGGCTATCGGTTGTTTAAAAGCCTTAAATGAACATCAAATTAAAGTACCCGATGTTGTTTCCATTATTAGCTACGGCAATATTTCTTTATCCCAATTCACCATTCCATCTCTTTCGACCATCGAGATGAACACGAAACAAATGGGTGAAGCAGCGATTGAGCTATTAGTAGAGCGCATCACAACTCATCGTCAGATTGCTAAAAAAGTTATCATCCCCACGCAATTAATTAAACGCGATAGTAGTATTTAAAAAGGTATCTGCCTAAAACCTTAGTTTTTAGCAGATACCTTTTTATTATTTGAATCAACTTATCTATACTTAACGATGATATTTTCTTTACTAACCCAATGACTTGCTTTTCACTTTAGAAAGACATTGCTAGATTTTATCACTGGGTATTAAAAAAACGACCCCGAAGGGTCGTCCAACAATTAATAAGAATCTACATTGATTCGAATTTTTTTGCTTTCTTTTGATCCCGCTGCATAAACGATCGTGCGAATTGCATTAATCGTCTTTCCTTGCTTCCCAATAATCTTTCCTAAATCTTCTTGGTTAACCATGACTTGAATTAAGATTTGATCATCTTCGCTTGGAAATTCTTTGACGCGTAAATCTTCTTGATGATGGATGAGCGGACTAATTAAGTTTTCAATTAATGAAATATAGCTCATCGATTACTCCACCTTATTATTTAGAGTATTTAGCATCGTGGAATTTAGTCATAATTCCTTCTGCTGAGAATAAAGCACGAACTGTATCAGTTGGTTGTGCTCCATTGTTTAACCATTTCATAGCTTTTTCTTCGTCGATTGAAACGATAGCTGGTTGAGCAACTGGATTGTAAGTTCCGATTACTTCGATGAAACGTCCGTCACGTGGACTAGTTGAATTTGCTGCTACGATACGGTAGAAAGGTTTTTTCTTAGAACCCATACGAGTTAAACGTAATTTTACCATTATATATTCCTCCAATGTTGTTTGTAATTTTAGCTGTTAAGTATTTTTCCTTAACACGACAATTCACATTATAGCAAGTAATAAAAAAAGTGTCAAGCATTTTTACTTAACACCTTTTTATTTTTCTACAATTCCGGATAAAGCATACGGTGAAACTTCAACTTTTTGAACACCATGAAGTGATTTTAACTTACTTACGACTTGGTCTTTATCACTTTCATTAATGTATAAGCACGTATAATTCATTTTTCGTGAACTATAAATCACATGACCGTATTGTGCTACTTTATTAGAAACATTAAATTTTTTTAAATAAACAATCAGTTGAACGCGATTTTGATTCAATCCCTTATCCTCCTACAATCCCTTATGTGAACATCCACCACTGCCACATCCACTATTTGCGGGTTTTTTTATACTTTTCAGATCGATTGCCCCTGATAAAACGTTGGCCACGTTACTCAAAATCGCTTGAATCTCTCTTTCACAGATCTTGAATTCTCTAATGAGCTCATTCATGAATAATTCTGATTTGATATCACTGAGTTGTTGTGAAACTTGTTTATAATCAGGATGAAACTTATATCCATAACGTTGCACATCTTCATAAGCTAATTTGGCTTTTTCAAATTTAGCAATGAGTTGTTGTAAAGCTTCATCTTGTTTGATTTCATGTTGTAATGCTTTATATTTTTGGCAGACTGGCAATGAAATAATTTCATCTACTACACGCTCTGATATTTCCATATATTTACTATTTTCAAGCACATTAATCACCGTCTTTATTATAACATACCATAAAGACGATGACTAATTATTTAGCAAACATTTTTAACATGAGCTGTGCAAACGATAACTGTTGATCAAATTGTTGTAAGCGACTTGGTTTGGCAGCTTTTTTCAAATCTTCAATTTCTTTTACAAAATCATCGTATCGCTCTGGATTTCGGTTTAATTCTTTATACCAAAAAGGATACATGCGAATGTAATCTCGATGCTCATTATTATTCACAATCTTATACATTGTTTCCATCATTTTTGATCACCTAATCATCAAATTTTGAAAATAATCCTGGATAAGGTTGTCGTTGTGTGGCTGCATTAATTGCACTTCCTGCGCCAGCACCTTTCCCCCCTTGCATCGTTTGAAAGATCTTAACGAATTGCTGTACAGTCCCCATTGTTTGTTGTACTTTGTTCATATCCATTTTTTGAATGTATTGAAAAACTTGACCTACCATCTCTGATCCTGACAAATTACTAGCCGCTGATGTGCTGCTTGAAGATGAAGTGGTTTCATTTGTCGTGGTACTCGTATTTGAATTATTGGAATTGTTCGAACTGCTTGAGGTGCTTGTTTTTACATCTTTGTATTTAGCCCATTGACCATCTTCTGGACCGTACAAATACCATTCTTCAAAAAGGGATTGCCATGTTGCTCGTCCACTTCGAACTTCTTCTCTTAAACCCGGATAATCGCGTACAAATAGTTTAAACTCTTCTAATTGTTTGTCCATTTCTCTCACCTCACTACAATTAGTCACTATATTATAGTCAAAAACCTACAAAAGTGTGACAAATTATTCTTACTTTTTGTCAAACTTCAGTTAGAAATCGACTAAAAATAATGCTTTATAACATAGTTTATGCAATGATCGACTATCTGCTCATTTTATTTTTTAAAAATGGTCAGTTACGTAACATCTCTTTATTCTGATTGATATTGATACAATGCAATATATTTTGGTATTAAAAAAACTAGGTCGCTTGACCTAGTTTTTTTCGCGAAGTTTACGTTCTGTATATAGTCTTACGTTAAAATATAATCCCATCACAAGTAATGTACTCATCATACTTGACCCACCATAACTAATAAATGGAAGTGTTACACCGGTTAATGGAATAAAGCCACTCGCTCCCCCTAAATTAATGACGGGTTGAACTAAAAACAGTGCCCCTACCCCAATACAAATTAATGAACCAAACTTATCATCACATTTAACAGCGGTTAAAAAACAACGCATTGCAATAAAGAAATAAATGGCCATGACAAGTAAGACTGTGATAACTCCAAGTTCTTCTGCTAAAATCGTTACAATAAAGTCATTGTGAGGCTCAATAACATAACCATATTTTTGTGTACTATTTCCAATTCCCACGCCAAATAATCCACCTAGTGCAATGGCTGTATATCCCATTACATTTTGTAATCCTTTTGCATGATTAAATGGATCGAACCAAATATCAAAACGTTCTTCCATATATCCCTTTACGACTAAAGGATAAAGAGGAATCGCTATTAACACAGCTATAAAACTCAACTTTCCAATGGATTGAATACTTACCCCGCTACTTAAAAACATAATTGCTGCAATTCCAAAAATAATAATCGTTGTCCCCATATCCGGTTGTAAAACAATTAAAATGAGATTTAATAACACGTATAATAAAATCCCCATAAAACTAAATGCAAAATGTCGCGCATTCTTAAAGTCCCGCCACTTTTTAACATCGTATAGCTTGAGTGACATACTCTTCGTCATCGCAAACGCTAGAGCTAAAATCATTCCCCCTTTTACAAACTCCGCTGGTTGAATTGAAAGAAATCCAAAATCAATCCAACTGCGAACTGGTGAACCAGCGGGTCCCTCTCCAATCAGTAATGTCACCATTAAAATAGGTGGACATACAAGTAGCGCCACGTATCCAAACAGTTTTAACAGCTTAAACGATATAAGTGAAAAAAACATCATCGCAAATCCGCCCATTAAAACAGCAATAACTGTTTTTCTAACAAAGTACACCGAATCTTCTACTCCATTGTACATGGAAATACTCGTAATACTATAAATCATTAAAAGCCCAATCCCGATTAAGATTAAAATGGCTGTCAACATGATTTTATCTATGTATTTAATGCTCTGTCCTGCGTCTTTCAACATTTTTTTAATCATTATCTCTCACCTCATTCTCAACAGTTATAAAATTAAGATATCTTGTCTATTTTACCATGATTTCACAGAATTAAAAATGAAGTAATAGGATTTATTTAAGTTCCAAATATAGGTTTTTGACAGGTACCAAATTTTATAGATTGCGTATAATACATTGACCTTAGGAATAAAGGAGGGAAATTATAATGTACAATTACGGAAATGGTTGTCAATATAATTACGGAGGTTACTGTGGCGGCTATGGTTATGGTTGCCAAACAGCACCAGCCGCTTATCCATATCCAGCTTGTGGATCAAATGGATACGGAATTGGTCTAATCTTAGTGTTATTTATTTTACTCGCTATCATTGGATGCGGAGCATTTAACGGAAGTGGCTGTTAATTGCGAGCAACGCATGACGTATTAAAATAATATTAACCAAAACGATAAGCATGCATAAGATATTATAGGTCTTAAACAAAAGGAGGAATGAAGGATGTATCAATATGGCGGTTACTGTGGAGGCTACCAACAAGCTTATGCACCTGTATGTGGTGGAAATAGCTGTGGACTTGCAATTATTCTTGTATTATTTATCTTATTAGTTATTGCAGGTTGCGGATTCAATCAAGGTTGCGGATGCTAATTTATTACAAATAGTTGGAATGGAATTGTGATAGACTCCCAAATCGGGAGTCTTTTTAATAAACTATTTCGCTCTTCATTTTTAATATGAAACACATTGAACTCATCGTTTTCTTTTGTCTTCTTTTCATGCATTCAATATCTATTTCATTGCCTTAATTTTTTCTCTATCCTAACTATAGGAAAAGAAAGACATACTCGACAACTTCATTTTGGCTAGATAACACCTCACTAAAAAGTTTTTAACGAAAAAGAAAAACCTTTTCGTGCCCAATAACATATGATATAGCGAGTCGGAAGAAAAAGGAGGAATAAATCATGTACTATCCTGGAGCAAACTATGGTTGCGTACAACCTTGCTATCCTGTATACACACCAGTACCTTGTGGTGGTTATGGAGGTGGCTGTGGCGGTGCTGCTTGCGCAATCGTTCTCGTTCTTTTTATCTTCATCATCATCTGCGGATGTGGATGGGGTGGCGGTGGATTTACAGGTTGTAACGGACTCGGTAACTTTGGTGGAAATTGCGGATGTTAATCATCTCTTCCGCAATCTAAGTTCCAAATCTATTGCACCAATTCATACTTATCTTTATGGTAAGTGTCACGACATACAAAATCATAAACAGATTCAAGGAGGAAAACCAAAATGTGTAACGGAATTGGATTAGGATCAAACTGCGCTTTTATTTTAGTTATCTTCATCTTATTAGTTATCATTGGCGGATGCCTTTGCTACTAATTCAGAAATAAAACGACTTTATCTTTAGGAATATGTGAGTGAGATGTGTTGTGCCCCATTTGGAGCACAACACTTTTTTTATCTTCTACATTCTCAAAAAGACACGACCCTCACCGCTAACAAGATAATCGTCTGTAACTAAACGTATTTCAAGTAAAATTTTTCTGCTTCCTTTCGTTAAAAAGACAGATACGATAAACTATCGGTACAATTTTTTCTTCTGAAAAAATTTAACTGGTGTTAACTATTAGCCAAATGTCAAATTTTTTGTTATAATAAGATTTGATTTGATTGGAGGTTATTATATGATCACAATGAAAGATATTATCCGCGAAGGGCATCCGAATTTAGCACGCGTTGCAAAGGAAGTTGCTATTCCACTTAGCGATGAAGATATTCAATTAATGAATGACATGGTACAATTTATTATAAATAGTCAAGATGAAAAAATCGCAAAAAAATATGCATTACGTGAAAGTGTTGGGCTTGCTGCGCCACAATTAGATTTAGATAAGCGCATCATTGCGGTTCATACTGAAGATGAAAAAGGAAAATTATATTCGATTGCGTTAGCAAATCCAAAAATCGTCAGCTATTCGGAAGAGAAAACATACTTACCTATGGGTGAAGGATGTTTATCAGTTGATCGTGAAGTTGAAGGACTTGTTCCTCGTTATCGTCGTGTAACGATTGAAGGATACAATGTGAAAAACGAATTAGTTCGCCTTCGTTTACGCGATTACACATCAATTGTTTTCCAACATGAGATTGATCATTTAGAGGGTACGTTATTTTTAGATCGAATTAATACACAACATCCTACGGCACCTATTCCAAATGCAAAGCCATTAGAATTTTAAAAAAGACACGTTAATCGTGTCTTTTTTTTGTTAATGAATAATCTTCAATCCTGTTTGATACATCGCAAGCAGTTTTTTTTCAGCTTTTTTATAACCTTTTAAGCCCACCGCTTTTTCGTAATAACTCATCGCTAATCGTTCATTTGATACATAATTTTCATAAATTAATCCCATATTGAAATATAATTCCGATGCATAATTTACTTTTAAGTCATGTTCCTCGATTAATGCTTCTGCTTTTTCATAGGCATCTAGGGCACGATCAAAGTCTGAAAGTTTAAGGAAATAAACATGACCGATGTTGACATACGTAATCGGGTTGATTGGATCAACTTCAAGAATTTTCTCATAGCATAAAATGGCCGCATCGTAATTTTTTTGAATCGATGCCTGAATATACGCAAGTGCATTTAACGCTGTGGCATGATACGGTTGATGTTCTAACACTCGGTTATAGTAATAAATAGCCTTGTCATAATCTTCTAGATTAATATCATAAATATCGGCTAATTCAAGCAATACATTCACCTGTTCACCAAGCGTCGCCAACGCTTTTTCTAAAATAGCAACGCCTTGTTTTGGCTCTTTATATTCTTGAATCCACAAGTTCTTCAAGCTTAAATACGGATGAATATTATGTGGATTCAACATAATCGCACGCTCATAAAGCGTCTTTGCCGAATCAAACTCTTTAAAGTGATGATGGAGCACATAAGCAAAATTATGGCACACTAAACTGTTACTCGGATCATAATTTAAAGCTAACTTGTACGTTTTTTTTGCCTCTTCAAACGCTTCTGTTTTAACATATGCATCTGCTAAATTGGCTGCGATTAATCCTTTTTGATCAGATAATTGCAACGCCTTTTTAAAATAAGGAATCGCTGCTTCTACATCTTTTAACTGCTTCATGTATAAACATCCAATATTATTTAAATTTCTTGCATGTTCTGGGTCTAAGATTTCAACTTTTTTAGCATAACTTAAGGCTAACTCTAATCCTTGATTATTTTCCATTAAAAGTTCAGTTAAATGGACATAAGCATCGACAAATGTTTCATTTAATTCCAACGCTTTTTCAAAACACGTCACCGCTTCTTCTGGTTGATTTAAATACTCATCACAAAGAATGGCAATATTGTAATATAGCGTCGCAGAATTTGGTTCATGCACTAAGGCCTGTTCGTAATACCCTTTAGCTGCTAAGTAATCGCCATCCGCCTCAATTGAAATAAAAGCTAGCGCATTATACGCCGCTGCAAACTCAGTTTCATGTTGAAGTAATTCCTGGGCAATAATTGAAGCTTCTTCCCATAAACCTTCTTCAAGCGCAACTTCTAATGTATTCACGATTTCTTCAATGTGTAACTGCTCCATTAACTCCACCCACCTTTAACGTCTATATCCTAAATAGAGGACGGTAAAACATTTAAGCAAGTTGTTTAACGCTATGTTTTACCACCTGTTTATCTTGATTTTATATGACTTATATTTTAGCATGTTTTAAAATTATTGCCACTGATTTACAAACGAGATTGTTTAAAATAAGTCGAGGATCTCACACGCATGATAAATACCATCTTCATCAATACGTTTTGTCACAAAATCAGCACGCAACTTCACATCATCGTGCGCATTTCCCATCGCCACACCGATATCAGCAAGCTCAAGCATTTCAAGATCATTATATCCATCACCAAATGTAATCAAACGCTTTGGCACCTCATCTAAGTGGGTCATTAAATATTTAATCCCTTCTGCTTTTGATCCATTCAGTGGCACGACATCTGCTCCAAATTCAAGCCAAGGTACAAATTTCAAATGTGTTTCATATTTTTCTTGAAGTTGTTCAAACTCATTAGAGAAAAACCATGCTTGTAAAATGGATTCTTTATGATGTAAATCAGTCCCCACACTCGGTAATGGCATGGAAACGCGCTTAAATGATTCTAAAACACCCTCTGTTTGCACCGTAACAGCCGACTGATTGGATGATACTAAACCGATAGGAATGTTTAGTGCCTTTGCCTCATCAATAAGCGATTGAACGACTTCACTTGGAATTGGATTTTCATAAATCACGTCATTGTTATATAAAATATGTTGCCCGTTTGCCGTAATAAACACATTCACGGGTAAATTTCGAATGCGTTCATCCACTAAATAAAGCGGACGCCCCGTTGCAATTCCTAAATCATGTCCTGCTGCTTTTAATTTTGTTAATGCCAAGATTGTACTGTCTGGAATTTGATTAATATCACTTTGAAGTAACGTTCCATCAATATCGAATAAGATTAAACTTTTTGTCATCATTCTCACGCCTTTTGTAAAATTTTATCTGTTTTTAATTTTTTCTCGTCCAAAATATAATTTATTATATAATTTCGACCGTGTTACTGTTATATTGAAACCATGTAATGGTATAATAGATATGTTAGGTAAACGTTAATATCATTTTGCCTCTGTTTATTTTTACATGATTTGAATAAACATGTTATAATGTTAAAAGATGGTTCACTATTTTTTAGTTACTGTTCTGAAAAAGTAATGATTTAAATTTAAACAGACTATAGTTTATTATAGCAAATGATGTATCTTTTATGAATATAAACTCGATGAAAGGAAGTGTCACATGAATCAACGTAAGAAAGGGCCTAATCTAAAGCCAAATGAAGTGGGTGTTTTTGCTTTAGGTGGAATGGGTGAAATTGGGAAAAATATGTACTGTGTTCAGTACAAAGATGAGATTGTTATTATTGATGCGGGAATTAAATTTCCTGAAGATTATTTACTTGGGGTAGATTACGTTATTCCAGATTATCAATATTTAGTTGAAAATCAAGATAAAATTATTGGATTAGTTATTACTCACGGTCATGAAGACCATATCGGTGGGATTCCATTTTTATTAAAGCAGCTTCGCATTCCAAAAATCTATGCGGGAAAACTTGCAATTGGGTTAATTAAAAATAAACTTGAGGAACGCAAATTATTACATGCTGCTAATTTAGTGGAGTATAACTCAGATACAACATTTAAAACAAAGCACTTATCGTTTGAATTTTTCCGTACGAATCACAGTATTCCGGATTCATTCGGTGTGGCGATTAAAACACCAAATGGTGTGATTGCACATACAGGGGACTTCAAATTTGACTTCACACCAATCGGACCACCAGCTGAATATGCTAAAATGGCACGCTTAGGTGTAGAAGGTATTTTATGTTTATTAACAGATAGTACAAACAGTGAATTACCGAACTTAACAATTTCTGAGCGTCGCGTTGGTGAAAGCTTAGCTGAAATTTTCAAAAAGATTAACGGACGTGTTATTATCGCAACATTCGCGTCTAATGTTCACCGTGTGCAACAAATTGTTGAAGCATCACTGTCAACCAATCGCAAAATTGCGATTTTCGGACGAAGCATGGAATCGACGATTAAAATCGGATTAGAATATGGTTATATCAATTGTCCTGAAGATACATTTGTTTCAGCGAATGAAATTAAACATTTACCGGCTGATCAAGTCACAATCTTATGTACGGGATCACAAGGGGAACCGCTTGCGGCATTATCTCGTATCGCAAATGGAACACATCGTCAAATTCAAATCATTCCTGGTGATACGGTTGTCTTCTCTTCTTCACCGATTCCTGGTAATGCTTTAAGTGTTAATCGTACGATTAACGCCTTATACCGTGCGGGTGCTGATGTTATCACGCACAGTCCTTTAACAGATATTCATACATCTGGACATGCTGGACAAGAAGAATTAAAATTAATGTTAAACTTAATGAAACCAAAATACTTTATGCCAGTTCACGGTGAATTCCGTATGCTTAGCATTGCAGGAAAACTTGGTAACCAATGTGGGATTCCTGAAGAAAATGTATTTATTATGAACAACGGAGATGTCTTAGCGTTCTCACCAAATGGTGCCCGCATTAGTGGACGTGTTCCATCTGGTTCTATTTATACAGATAACTCAGGTATTGGTGACGTTGGAACGGAAATTATCCGCGATCGTAAAATTCTTTCTGAAGATGGTCTTGTTATTATCGCTGTTTCAATTAAGCGTTCAGAAAAACGTTTATTAAACGGTCCAAACGTTGTGTCGCGTGGATTTGTTTACATGAAAGAATCAGAAGACTTAATTAAAAACACAGAAATCGCCGTGCGCGAAGTTGTGAATCATAAATTACAACACGGTAACCCAAGTACGGAAGACTTAAAATCAGTCATTTGTGACGTTGTCTCACCATTCTTATTTGATAAAACACAACGCCGTCCGATGATTTTACCGATTATTATGGAAATTTAATAAAATAATTAGGTGTTGGCTTGGGCCAACACCTTTTTTTATCTTTTCAAGTTTGGTTATCGTAACTCTTACTTGTTTGGATACTGGCAATTCATTCTTGCGTTTATCTGGTGATTACAACATCATCGCCATTAGCTTTTTTTCTTCCCGTTATCTCCTTTACTCAATGTAGATCATGGCCTAACAAAAAAGATGACTTCTGTTTATCAGAAGTCATCTTTTTAAGGTTGTTATCTCATCCGCCTCATCTATCTCGTCATTTTATCCATGTAATAACCAATGGTCAAATTCTGAGATATCTTTATTTTCACCAATCACAAGTAAGACATCGCCTTCACGAATATCTGTTGTCGCTTGTGGCACAACAATATTGTATCGACGCTTAATTGCTGCAATATTAACACCAAAACGTTGTGGAATATTTAATTCAATTAATGTTTGCCCCACAATCGGTCCCGCTGCTAATAACTCAACAATACTATAATTATCTGAAAGTACTAAATAATCTAATACAAAATCAGATAAAATTTGATGTGCTAATCTTTTACCTGTATCTTTTTCCGGTTGAATGACAGAATCAGCACCTAGTTTTAAAATAACTTTTTTATGGTAGTCATTCTCAACTTTAACCGTTACTTTATTTACCCCAATTTCTTTTAATAATAAACTCGTTAAAATACTAGCTTGAATATTTTGCCCAATCCCTACGATGACATGATCAATATTTCGAATTCCAATACTATTCAGCGCTTCTTCATCCGTTGAGTCTAAAATGATAGCTTGAGTGGCAATATTAACATATTTTTTAATGACTTCTTCATTAATATCAATTGCTAACACATCAGCACCTTGGCGAGCTAACTCTTCAACCACACTGCCCCCAAATTGACCACATCCAATGACCGCGAAAGTATCTTTTTTTTCCATGCTAATCCCTCTTTATCCACGAGCAATCAACACTGACTGTTGATTGGCTGTATTTTATTAATCTTTTATATCATTTTATCAAATTTCTTTGCACACGTCCATGATTAAAATGTTATGAAATTTACACACTTTACAAAGTGTCTGATATAATAAAGGTGAGGTGATAACGTTGAAAGAACCATTTTTATTAAACCATCATTTATTATATTGTGAACCATGGATGAATAAACATCAGGAATTAATAGCTGGCTTTACTACACAATTAGGCGGAATCTCAACTGGCGCTTTTGAGGGGTTAAATATTGCTTACCATGTAGGCGATGATCCCAAAATTGTTTTGCAAAATCGTGAAACAGTAGCAGAACAAATTAAAACTCCACTCAATCAATGGGTTTTTGCTCAACAATTACATACCACAACGGTTCACGAGGTGACCCGTCAGGACTTAGGGCGTGGCGTAGATAGCTTTGATTCTGGTATTGCAGCTTGTGACGGACTGTATACAAAAGAAAAAGATATTGTATTGGCTACATTTTATGCAGATTGTACTCCCCTTTACTTTTTCGCGCCAGCTCACGATGTGGTTGGGGTGGCTCATGCTGGATGGCGTGGCACAGTCGATGGCATGATGCATGCCATGTTAAAAACGTTAAAAGAACGTGAAAATATTGCGCCTGAAAACATCTATGTTGCCATTGGCCCTTGTATTGGACAAGATGCTTATCGTGTTGATGATACGGTCATTAATGAAGTGAAAAAATCAAACCTTGCTTTAGCTCACACAACGTATGTTCAAATCAGTGACACACAATATAAATTTAACCCTAAATTATTAAACAAACTTCAGGCTTTAGCTGAGGGGATACCTGAAGAAAATATACTGATCAGTTCATACTGTACTTACACCGATCGTGACTTATTTTATAGTTATCGACGTCAAAAACAAACAGGCCGAATGATGAGCTTTATTAGTCTAGCTTCTAAAAAGTTATCATCATTTGATTTATAAATAACGATTTATATAAAAAAAACTGCCTGCGGGCAGTTTTTTTATTCTGTTTCATAATAATTTCGATACGATGGCAATGATCGAAGAACCGTTAGTTCATCATCTGTTTTCATATACTCAATCAGACTTGGGCTAAGTGCCGTCGATGTTTTTAAATCTTCAAACGCTTCTGCATATCGCTCTAATAATGCATAGCAACACGCACGATTATAATAAAGGACTGAAACATCTGAGTTATGTTTAATTCCTTCACTATAAATGGCAATGCTTTTATGATAATCATGAAATTCTTCTTTATAAAGTAAGGCTAGATTTAAATACGTACAATAATAGTCCGCATTGCTTTGCATTGATTTCTCATAATAGCGAATCGCCTCACGTATTTGACCTAACTTACGACAAGCAACACCCAAATTAAATAGGGCCATATAATCCTGACGATCCAAACGATACGCTTGATAAAAATAATGATACGCCTTTAAGTTTTGATTCGTACTCTCATAAATACAACCCAAGTTTATGTACGCGTAAAAATAATCAGGATCGAGCTCAATCGTTTTTTCATAATGATCTATCGCTTTATCATAGTTTTTTATTTCATCATAAATATTTGCTAAGAAAAAATGTGCCGCTTCATATGTTGGATCTAACTCTAGCGTGCGCTTATAATAAAAAATTGCTTTATCATAGTCTTCTTCCTCATCATATAGCGTTGCCATTCCATAATATGACGTTGGAAACTCTGGATCAACCTTGGCCATGTTTTTAAAAATCTCCATCGCCTTGTCACGATAATCCGCTTCATCATACATAAATGCCAAATCAAGCATTAGATCTAAGTCTTGTGCACCAAATGGTGTTAAGTAGGCGTTATCTAAATGTTCTAATGCTTTTTGGATATTACCTAATTCGATATAATGTGCCGCAATTGCTTTTTGATTTAAATAATATTGAAAATTATGTTCCTGCATTAGCCCCCTACCTCTCTATCTATAATGAATAGTGTTTTTGTAAGATGCATGTTCCAGACGAAACTTCTAGAAATTGTACTTTTACCTCTTCTTCTAAGGTTAATACAATGTATGTTTTTTCTCGTGTATTACGTGGAAGTACGACACTTCCAGGATTTAAAAACAAGGTGTTATTAACAAGTTCACTTGCAATAAAATGAGAATGTCCATAACAAACAATGTTTGCGCCAACTTCTTCTGCCCTGTAACTTAAACGGTGAACCGAAAACTTAACGTCATATAAATGGCCATGCGTCATAAATAGTTTGTATTTATTGTCGATGTCATAGACTAACTCGTTTGGCAGTGTGATATCCATATCACAATTCCCGCGAATGACTTGGTAACCTTCTAGGGATTTATGATTTGACATCAATTGTGAATCACCACAATGTAAAAATAACTTAGCTTCATGTAAATGACGTTCACGAATTTGAGTAAGGACCGTATCATTAAAGTGACTATCACTGACTACTACAATTTTCATAACCTTCTCCTCTAACCTAGTTCTTTTAAGATACCCTCTAACTTCTTAAAGGCTTCTGCACGATGGCTTAGTACATTTTTTTCTGCTTTAGGAATTTGTGCCATCGTTTTATCTTTTGATGGTAAGTAGAAAATCGGGTCGTAACCAAATCCTTCATCTCCAGTCGGTTCCGTTGTAATGAGGCCTTCACATTCACCTCTTACAACATATTCTTTACCTTCTGGCGTTACAATGGATAGCGCACAGACAAATCTTGCTGTGCGTTTATTAAATTCAACACCTTTTAGTTCACTTAAAACTTTATTCATATTATCCATGTCATTGCGTCCAATTCCTGCATAGCGAGCACTATAAACACCTGGGCGCCCATCTAAGGCATCTACTTCTAATCCAGAATCATCAGCAATAACTAACACATTAAAAGTATTGGCAATCTCACGCGCTTTAATCAAAGCATTTTCTTCAAATGTCGCACCGTTTTCTTCTATTTCAATACGCTCATCTAAATCTAATAGTGATTTTACAACAATCCCTAACGGTTTAAAAATATGTTCAAACTCTTTAACTTTACCTTTATTTTTTGTTGCGATTATTACTTCTTTCATGACAGACTCCTTAAACCATTTGTTTTTGTGCTTCGATTAGTTGTTCAATTCCTTGTTTAGCTACTTCTAACATTTGAAGTAGCTCTGTGTGTGAGTAAGTTGCTTCTTCACCTGTTCCTTGAATCTCAACAAATTGTCCACTTTCAGTCATCACGACATTCATATCCACTTCAGCACTTGAATCTTCTTCATAATTTAAATCTAAAATAACTTCACCATTTAGTATCCCAACCGAAACAGCTGCGAGATGTTCTGTCACAGGAGACTGTGCTAATTTACCTTCTCTTACTAAATGTTCAAAGGCAAGCTTCATCGCTAAAAACGCGCCTGTTATAGATGCTGTACGTGTTCCCCCATCTGCTTGAATCACATCACAGTCAATCCATACTGTTTTTTCACCTAACTTTTCTAAATCTACGATTGCTCGTAACGAACGGCCAATTAGTCTTTGGATTTCCATCGTGCGACCTGATACTTTTCCACGTGTTGATTCACGGAAATTACGCGTGCTTGTTGCACCCGGTAACATCGAATACTCAGCTGTAATCCAGCCTTTTCCTTCTCCGCGCATAAATGGTGGTACCTTATCTTCAATCGTGGCAGTACAAATCACTTTTGTATTTCCCATACTAATTAATACAGACCCATGTGGATGGATTATATAATTAGGAATAAATTCTACGTTTCTTAATTGAGTATTTAATCGTCCATTTGCTCTCATGTTTTCACCTGCTTGTATTATTACGACTCTACTTCAATTATTATAGCATAAACTTTTTTTTACATGTTATTTGATTACTTATAAATTACAGGATTTAATTGTTGACTAACTGTTTTTAACTGGTCCTCAATTACTTTTTCGTCTCCATCGACTGCAATAGAGACACTTTTTATTTCTTCAAACTGCGTTAATGTTAATACTAATTGTTTTAACATTAATGAAGACACCACTGTTTTTTCATTATCATAAAATAAATCATTACTAAAGTTCAAGGAAATTACACCATTATCAATCATTGGATCGGTTAATAGATTCACTTTATTATCAAAGACACTAATATACTTATCATCTTCAGGACCGTTAATCAATTCCTGAATCACATACTGAACAGCATTTTCAGTGGATGGAATTAATCTTGTTACTGGAACTAATAACGCATCCTTATGATCATCTGTTAAGAAAAACAATGTCACAACTTGCGTGTTATCGAGTGTTTTACTATCGAGTTCTAGATTGATTCCCATCTCTTTACTTAATCCTCTTTCTACCGAAAGCGTCCCATTTAAGTTTGTTACCGGTAATCCATCAATTTTAAATTTTAATACCTCAATACCTGGTAATGATGTAAAACTATAAACTAGTGACTCCAATACTTTACGTTCATCTTTTAAATCATAATTTAAAAAATCGCTAGTCACATTTAACGTTAACACATTTTGATCAATTGAATAATCAATTAACTCAGCTGCTGGTGTTAAAGGTGATGTTACCCCTTGAGGTAGTTTATTCATCTTCGTTGTGAAAATGTCATAAACAGCTTGTACATCGTCCGACTCTTCACCTTTTTCAATCATTGTTCCCACAACATTCCCTGACTCATGCGGTGCGTAGATGGTGTAGTAATCATCTAAATTCACTTCCACCTGCACGTTTTGGTCTTCAATCGTTTTGATTAAACTTTTTCCCGCCTCTGTTGCTTCATCTGTTGTTACGTAGTAAATTAACAACATCGCCAATACTGGCAAGGTCAATCTTTTCAGCATATTTTTTCCCATTTCTTTCACCTCACTAAAATATATAACTACTATATGAGGTCAAGAAAAAAAAGATAACCTCTACCCCAATACATTTACAGAAGATATAAAATATCGACATACATATATTAGAAGATGCTATCTTTTCATTTATTTATTTTGTTCTTGGCGATGACTCATAATTTCTAAATATCGCGCTTTAAAAGGATAATTTTCATTAGCTTCGATGTTTTGCTTAAATCTAAAATATATTTTTTTCAGTACGAGTGCGTCTACAATGGCATCGTGTAGTTGTGTGCCCTCATATAAATCATAACTTTTTATGGCATTATATAAGCCAATGTCTTGTGAGATTTGGTAATATTGTCGATGTATTCGTTGCAAATCGATAAGCGGCGTACTCGTAAACAGTGGTTCAACATTATTAATCTGATACGAATTTTCAAGAATAAAGCCATCTGAAACACCCCACACCATAAAAACAGGTTGGTAACGTGCAATGATTTCTTTAATATAGTTATAAAAATCTTGATAAGTAATTCCGTAAGTTAATGTCGTATCTGTTATTTTTAAAAAGTCTTTTGTTAAATTTGATAATTGTAAAAATTTATTTGGTTTTACGTACGCTGAAAATCGTTCAATCATATTTCCAGCTTGATCTGCTACAATAATTCCAAATTGAATGATTTCCGGCTCAAATTTGACCCCTTTAAACTCTGGCCCACTCATTGAAAATTCTAAATCTAAAAAAGCATAATAAGTTGCTTGATTTATGAGTTGAAGTTGATTTTTCAAATCATTTTCTAGAATTGCTTTATGTAGCAAGTCATCACTATTTTTATCCTTGCGCATATCTGGTTTTATATCTGTTATCACATAATAATACGTCTTCCCATTTTTAACAGGATTCGGATTGTAGGAGAAATGAATAAAATCTCCCGGTTGATAATGTTGCTTGATTAATTGATAATGCAACGTTGTGATATAAAAATGGATGAGTTCCCCATTTAAGTGCAACGAAAAGCGTGGGATTGAGATATTTAACGATTGAATCTTCCCCTTAGACTCAATCGGCTTTTCAACCATTAATTCAACATGATTAATGATTCCTTTATTTAGACTATATCGAACCGTATGTCCTATCATGTTAACAGACACATTTAATGAGGGATCATATTGATAATGTTGCCCATTAATGTATAAAACATTGTTTACCGTATTAATTTTTAGGATTATTCCAATGTTGCCTAACATTTAACCACTTCCATTAAAAAGATTATATCCTATCATTTCTATCATCGTATATGATAACTCGTAACTAATAGTATCGGTTAAACGTGACAAAAATAATCTACTATTATCATTATAATACATTTAGGTTATAAAAATTTAATATTTTTAATTTTTTTCTAGGATAATTGGATTTTTTTATAATTCTCAATATAAAAACCACCCGAAGGTGGCATAAACATACTATAACTCAATGACACCCAATTTAAGTAGTTCAATGATAGCTTGTGAGCGTCCCTTGACATTTAATTTTAAGATAACATTTGAGATATGGTTACGTACAGTTTTTTCACTAATTTTCAACTTATCAGCAATCTCACTTGTTGTGTAGTTATGTACGAGTAAGTCGAAAATTTCTTGTTCACGTTTCGTTAAAATTGACTGACCTTTGTTCAACCTTTCTACCCCCTATTCTTTTGAGGTAGTCATTATCCTCGACAGATACAGCTTGCTGTATCTAGTATATATTATGTCTAAAGGCTTCATTAGTGCAGAAAACTTCGGCAAACATGACAATTTTTTTATTTTTTCAACTCTTGGGTCAGGAATTTTTTGATACGTTTAATAATAAAGGGCGAAAACCCTAAAACTTCATATTCTTTATCTGACGCTTCTAACATCTTCTCAAGCGTTCCAAAGTTTTGTAACAATAATCGCTTACGCTTCGGCCCAACACCCGGTATTTCATCTAAAATCGATGTTAAATTTCGCTTTTGATGCGATTGTTGATGGAAACTTAACGCAAATCGATGCACCTCATCTTGAATACGGGTCAATAATTGAAAAGCATTCGCACTCTTCTTCGGTCGAATGAGTTCCATATCACGACCATCTAAAATAGCATCCGTTCGATGTTTATCATCTTTGACTAATCCAATCACCGGTATTTGCATATTTAATGAATTTAACACCTCTTGCGCCACTGAAACTTGGCCTTTTCCCCCATCAATAACAATTAAATCTGGAGCAGGTAAATTTTCATTCAACACTCTAAAATAACGTCTATAAATAACTTCTCGCATTGCCTGATAATCGTCACCTAAAGTAGTCGATGTAATTTTATACTTTCGGTATTCTTTCTTATCCGGTCGACCATCTGTAAAAACGACCATCGCTGAAACTAAATCCACGCCTTGCGTATGTGAATTATCAAACGCTTCAATGCGATGAGGTATTGGAATATACAATAAATCACCTAAAGCTTCCACGGCTTTAATTGTTCGTTCTTCCTGCTTTTCAATCAACTGTAGTTTTTCTTGTAGCGCAACAGTTGCATTTTCCATTGCTAAATCAACCAATTGCTTTTTATCACCTTTTTTCGGAACCACAACTTTTAAATCTAATAATTGAGTTAATAAATCCGCATCAAGTGAATCAGGAATAAAAATTTCTTTTGGCTTTAAATGATTTCCGCTATAAAAACGTCCGATAAACGTCATCACATCTTCTTCTAGCTCCCCGATATTATCAAAGATTGACACATCGCGTTCAATCACTTTCCCTTGTCTAACAAAAAAGACCTGCACACAAATTAAACCATCGTGTAACGCGTAGCCGAAAATATCGCGATCAACAAAATCATTCAACGTCATTTTCTGCTTTTCAACAGTCGCTTCAATATGAGCTAACAAATCACGAAATTCTTTTGCTTTCTCAAACTCCAACTTTTCAGATGCAGCGAACATTTTTTCAGTTAAATCTTTTTTGACGCTCGAGTAGTCCCCTTTTAAGAACTTAGTAATATCCTCAATAAACGGTTTATACGTATCCTCATGAATTGAAATCTCACAAGGTCCGAGACATTGATGAATATGATAATACAGACACAACTTCTTTGCAAATGGATGGCACTTGCGAAGCGGATATAATTTATTCAATAAGCGCAACGTTTCGGTTGCCGCTTTAGCATTTGGATACGGTCCAAAATACTTCCCGCCATCTTTTTTTATCTTTCGCGTAATCACAAGTCGAGGATGATACTCATTTGTAATTTTAATATATGGGTAATACTTATCATCCGTTAACATGATATTGTATTTGGGGTCATATTTTTTTATTAAATTTATTTCTAAAACAAGCGCCTCTAATTCACTCGATGTAATAATATACTCAAAATCCGCAATCTCTCTGACAAGTCGCGCTGTTTTCCCATTGTGGGACCCCGTAAAATACGATTTAACACGATTTTTGAGTCGCTTTGCCTTTCCGACATAAATAACTTGCCCTTTACTATCTTTCATTAAATAACAACCTGGATTTAGCGGCAATAAGGCTAATTTATCTTTAATTAATTCATTCATCATGGACACCTACTTTACTTCCGGCATGATTTGAGTTTGTTACAGAATCACGTCTATCTATCTTTTAACCATCTATTATCTTTAAGCACCCATCACTGACTAAACAGGCGGCATCACCTAAAAAATGAACGCCTATCCAATAACATATTGCTTTAAGAAATTCAAAAATCCTAGTCCATTCATTAACCGCAACTAGGATTTTCATAACTTAACTATTCTTATTATGCAAGGATTACTTTAGATTATAAGATAAAAATTGACGTTCTCCTTTTTCATTAACTAACTTATAAATCACTTGATTATTTTTTAGGATTTTTTTAATTCCTGTATACATTTTAATCTTATACTCTTTCCGACCTAAATCATCCGTTTTAATATCCGTATACACTTTTAGTTGGTCTTGTGTATAAATTAACTCATACAACTCACTCTGAGTAGCTGAATGATAAATCACGACAACAATAGAATCATCAATCTTGCGATTCATATTTTGATAAAACTTCTCTAATCTTGAAAGATTATGAATCTGCGTTCCATCTTGAATCACTTCCCCATTAAGAATCCCTTCTTCTAAATCATACGAATTAGACAAAGTTTGTTGCGCACTCATTTGTTGCCCCATAAACACAAAACCTAAAACAATTACCACGATGCTTATGATTAAAAAAAATATTTTTTTTTGTTTCATCCCCGTCACCAAACCTGTCAAATTTTATCTTATTTTATCATCTTTTTATAGCCCGTGACAAGGTATTTAAATGGATTTCAACAAAGTCTTTACTATTCAAACCGCAACAGATCGCCATTTAAAATTAAATCTGATAACGATAATGTTTCAACGACTTCTTCTTTTAAATCTTCACAAAAACTACTCTCGATAGCTTCTTTAGTTCCACGATCATAACAAATTCCCTTTACATAGGCATAATCCGTATTAATAAAGCTTCCATCTCGAAAAGCAACAGTATTTCCATGATTTGCAGAAAATATATCACTTCCCACATTTACTTTACTCAACTTCCCATAGCCTAATAAATTTAATAACGTTGGTTTAACATCGACCTGTCCTGATAACTTAGAGACGACAGCCCCTTCCTTTTGACTCGGTAAATGGATAATAAGCGGCACTCTTTGCAAATCTAAATAATCTAACGCTGTTATTTCACTTTTCCCAAGTAATTGAGCAACCCCATCATTATAGCTTTCTGATAAGCCATAATGATCCCCGTACATGACGATAATAGAGTTGTCATAAAGGTCTGTTTCTTTTAACGTTTCAATAAACGTTTTTAATGATTCATCTAAATACCTCACCGTGGTAATATACCGGTTAACAATATCAGAATCTGTTGTTGCAGGCTCAATTAACCATTCCGACTCTGGTAGCTCGAATGGATAATGATTTGTTAAAGTGATGAGCTTCGAGTAAAAAGGTTCTTCTAGTTCCTTTAAATAATCAATCGTTTGCAAGAAAAAGTCTTCATCTTTTAGCCCCCATCCAATACTGTTTTCCTCTGTGACATCATATGCTGTTTCATCATAAAATTTCATAATCCCTAGCGCCACATACATGTCATCGCGATTCCAATATTCTTTCTCATTCGCATGAAAAACAGTCGTATAATACCCTTGTTCTTTCAAAATAGTCCCTAAATTTTCATAGGTGTTCAAATCATATTCAAAATATGCTGACCCTCGACTTGATCCAAATAAAGAATTTTCAATAATAAATTCAGCATCTGATGTTTTACCTTGCCCTGTCTGCTGATAAAATTGATCAAAATAATAACATTCTTCCAAATAGTCATTTAAAAACGGCGTTACTTCTTCACCATTAACCTCAAGACCAATGACAAATGATTGTAGAGATTCTAAAGATATAATAATGACATTTTTCCCTTCGGCAATACCTTCTAACAAATGGTTACCGATATTGAGTTCATCACCTAACTCCTTTTCAACCTCTATTAACTCTTCTTCACTCGCTAATAAATGTTGTGTTTTTTGATTTAATGATAAATAGACATCATAGATTACAAATTGATAAAGACCCTTCGTTTTAACAATTTCTTCATGATCATATGTTTTAATAAAAAACTGATGAGTCCTACTAAAAGCTAATAATTCAGATACAATATAGAATCCCGCCATGACACAAACATAACTTCTTTTAAACGTTTGACTACTTTGCTTTGTTAATCTAAAATACGAGGTATTCCTCACCAACAATAAGATCGGGATATTAATAAGTAACATAGCAATTTTTAAATCAAATAAATTAGCAACACTACTGCCCAGTCCTCCTGAATTGTCTTTTTGTAATAAGACCGGTAGTGTTAATACATCATTATAAAATTTATAAAACAACGCATTCCCAACCATTATCGTTGAGAAAATAGCAGAAATAATGATAATAGCCCATTGTCTTTTCGAAGGCTTTAATAATAAATGAATACTATAAACTAGTAAAATGGCACTCATCGGATTAAGTAACATTAAGAGTTCTTCACTTAAAGTTGTCCCCTCTAGCCTAAAACATACCTTATATAAAAAATAAGTCTGGCTAATTGTCATCAAAATGGCAAGCATTAAAAACCTATGCTTAATTTTAAATTTCATCGTCAATCCCCCCAATACTCAACTTAAACTTATCTGAACTTTACTTATTCTCTATTAATATATGACAAAAGCCTACTAAAATTGACCCTTAATTTTATTCCATAAATCACTATATGAGTTAACAAATAAAAAAATACGATATAGGTGATACCTATATCGTATTTTTTTCCACTTATTAAAATTTAGAATTTTCCGCTACGTCGTAGATCAGCTAACATATGATCAATTTTATTACCATATTCAATCGACTCATCAAAGACAAAGATTAATTCTGGAATTTTTCGGATTGAAAGACGTTTTCCAAGCTCAGTACGAATAAATCCTTTAGCACGATTTAAGGCTTGAGTGGCTGCATCACGTCGGTTTTCACCACCAAGTACTGAATAGTAAACTTTACAGAATGATAAATCATTCGTTACTTCAGCACCTGTTACAGTAATGAATCCAACTTTATTATCTTTTACGTCATTCATAATGATGTCTGTAACATCACGTTCAATTTGTTTAGAGATTTTTTGCATTCTAATTTGTGACATTCTAATCACCCTTTAAGATAATGTATTAATTAAGCGCGTTTGATTTCTTCCATGATGTATGCTTCAATGACATCGCCTTCTTTTAAGTCATTATAGCGATCGATTGTGATACCACACTCGTAACCATAATTAACTTCTTTAACGTCATCTTTGAAACGTTTTAATGAACTTAATTGACCATCATAAACAATAATTCCATCACGGATAACACGAACACTTGAGTTACGTCCAACCGTTCCATCTGTTACATAACATCCAGCAATTGTACCAACTTTTGATACTTTGAACGTTTGACGAATTTCTAATTGTCCTGTTACTTTTTCTTCGAAGATTGGATCTAACATACCTTTCATGGCAGCTTCAATTTCTTCGATTACTTTATAAATAATCGTATGTAAACGAACATCTACACCTTCAGCTTCAGCTTGTTGACGAGTAGTAGCTGTAGGACGTACGTTAAATCCGATGATGATAGCTCCAGATGCTGCAGCTAATGTTACATCAGTTTCTGTGATTGTTCCAACAGAACCACGGATGATGTTAATTTTAACACCTTCAACTTCAATTTTTTGTAAAGATGCACTTAATGCTTCAACTGAACCTTGAACATCACCTTTGATAATAACATTTAAATCTTTTACTTCACCCTCTTGGATTTGGTTAAAGATATCATCAAGTGATACAGCTTTAGACGGTTTATTTCCTAATTCGCGCATCATATTTAAACGTTGCTCAGCAATTTGACGAGCTTCTTTTTCTGATGGGAATACCATGAATGGGTCGCCAGCTAAAGGTACATCATTTAATCCAGTAATTTCAACTGGTGTTGCAGGACTTGCCATCTCAGAACGTTGTCCTAAGTCATTTAACATCGCACGAACACGACCGTGTACACTTCCGACTACGATTGAATCTCCAATACGTAATGTTCCGTTTTCAACTAATAATGTTGCAACTGGTCCACGACCTTTATCTAATTTAGCTTCGATAACTGTACCTGTTGCTAAACGTTTTGGATTCGCTTTTAACTCAGCCATTTCAGAAACTAAGTTAATCATTTCTAATAAATCATCAATTCCTTCACCTTGTAAAGCAGACAATCTTACGAAGATTGTGTCTCCTCCCCACTCCTCAGGAACTAATGAGAACTCTAATAATTCTTGCATAACGCGATCAGGGTTTGCTGTTGGCTTATCCATTTTGTTGATTGCAACAATAATTGGAACATTTGCCGCACGTGCATGATCGATTGCTTCTTTTGTTTGTGGCATAACACCATCATCCGACGCAACAACTAATACACAGATATCTGTTACTTGTGCTCCACGTGCACGCATTGCTGTGAAGGCAGCATGTCCTGGTGTATCTAAGAAAGTAATAACATTTCCATTGTGATCAACTTGGTAGGCACCGATATGTTGTGTGATACCACCCGCTTCTCCAGTTACAACACGTGATTTACGAATTGCATCTAATAATGTTGTTTTACCGTGGTCTACGTGTCCCATGATTGTAACAACTGGTGGACGTTTTTCTAAGTTTTCTTCTGAATCTTCAAGGATAATCTTCTCAAATTCAATAACGTCTGTGAAGATTTTATCTTTTACTTCATAACCAGCTTCAGATGCAATTAATTCAACCATATCACGTTCTAATGTTTGGTTGACAGTTGCCATCATTCCTAACATTAATAATTGCTTAATGATTTCAGCCGTTGATTTACCGATCATTTCAGCTAATTCACCTACTGTTAATTCATCACTGTAATAAACGATGTTTGCTTCATCATCTTGTTTTAATGGAACGTTAGCAATACGCTCTTCTTTGTCAATTTTATTTTTCTTTTTAGAGTTAGCCCCTTTTTTCTTTTGTGTAATGTGTGGGCGTTTAACCTCTAAATAATCGTCGTACTTAAATAAATCTTCAGTGTCATTAACACTATCTTTTTCTGCATTGTATTGATTTTCTCTCATAGTTGTATTTTCCTCATTGTATTTATTATCTAACATTGCTATAACATCGTCTCCTAACACTGACATATGACTTTTTACTGAGATATTACTTTCTTCTAAGAATTGCAAAATCTCTTTACTTGATATATTAAACTGCTTTGCATATTCGTGAACTCTCATTGCGTCACCTCTCTCTTATGCATCCATTTTTTTTACCAATGCTTTTGCAAAATTCGGATCCGTTATCCCAACTACTTTTCTAAAATCTTTACCCAGGGCATGTCCTAATTCATCACTCTGTGCTTTTTGAATGCATGGAATATTATAAAATTTACATTTGTCAGTTACTTTTTTATATGTGTTTTCTCCTGTATCTTCTGCCACAATGACAAGATACACTTTTTTGTTTTGAACGGCTTGAACAACGAGTTGTTCTCCAGTTAAAACCGCTCCCGCACTAAGAGCAAGACCTAAAAAATTTAACCAGTTTCTATTCATTGTATCACACCTATTTCATTTGTTTTTCTGCTAAAGTGGCAAGTTCATCGTATATACTTGCCGGAATTTCTACTTCTAAATGTCTACTTAGTACGTTCTTCTTTTTAGCGAGTGTTACGACTTCAGGAGTTAAATGTAAATAGACCCCACGACCATTTTTCTTACCTGTTAAATCAACTGATACTTCTCCCTCTGTCGAACGGACAATACGAATTAATTCACTTTTAGGTTTTTGCTCGCCGGTAATGACACATTTTCTCATCGGTATCTTCTTTTGTTTCAAAGTACGACCTCCCTATTCTTACACGTCTTATAAAGAAATGCCAAAGTTTTTAGCTTCTGATTCAGGCTTGATGTCGATTTTCCATCCTGTTAATTGTGCTGCTAAACGTGCATTTTGACCACGTTTACCAATAGCTAAAGATAGTTGTGAATCAGGTACTAAAACAACTGTTGCTTTTTTATCTTCATCCACAACAACTTTTGTAACTTGTGCTGGACTTAAAGCGTTCGCAACAAAGATTTCTGGGTCTTTTGAATATTGAATAATATCAATTTTCTCACCTTTTAATTCTTCAACAATATTATGAACACGTTGACCTGATGGTCCAACACATGCTCCTACTGGATCTACATTAGCATCATCTGAAGATACACAGATTTTAGTACGGTCTCCAGCATCACGTGCAACTGAAATAATTTCAACAGTTCCATCATAAATTTCTGGTACTTCTAATTCAAATAAACGTTTAATTAAATTAGGGTCACGACGTGAAACATAAACAATAGGTCCTTTGTTTTTTGATTCAATTTTGTTGATATACACTTTGATACGAGAATTTGGTTGGATTTCATCTGGATTCATAATCTCGCGCATTGGTAATAATGCTTCAACTTTTCCTAAATTGATGAAGACATGCTTTCCATCGTCCTTCACAACAGTTCCTGTTACAATTTCACCTTCACGGTCTTTAAACTCTTGGAATAAGTTGTCACGTTCAGCTTGACGAATACGTTGTTTGACAACTTGCTTAGCTGTTTGAGTTGCAATACGTCCGAAATCTTTTGGCGTAATTTCAAAATTGATAATATCGCCTTCCATATAGTTTGGATTAATCGTACGTGCTTCTTCCACACTAATTTCTTCATGAGTGTTAACCACTTCTTCAGCTACTGTTTTTTGTGTGTATAATCTAACTGTTCCAGTTGCTTCATTAATCTCAACTTTTACATTTGTCGCTTGATTAAAATTTTTCTTGTATGCACTAATTAAAGCATGTTCAAAAGCCTCAATAATAATGTCTTTTGGAATTCCTTTTTCTTTTTCAAGTAAGTCTAGAGCAATAAAAAACTCTTTAGTTTTCATCCTTATAAATCCTCCTTAAAATTTAATTGCAAGTCTAATTTTTGCAACTTTATCGTAAGGTATTTCAACTGATTTCTTACGAGTCTTAATCATAATTTCTACTGTAATTATATCGTCATTAAAACTAGTTAAATATCCTTCATATTCTTTTTTACCTTCAATAGCTTGATATGTTCTAACATTTACATAGCTACCAATTGATTGCAATATCGCGTCTTTCGTTTTCAATGGACGCTCAGCACCTGGTGAAGATACTTCTAGTATGTATTCATCTGAAATATAATCAAGTTCATCTAATTTTAAACTTAATTCTTCTGCCACATCAGCACATTGATCAATATCAATTCCTTCTGGCGTATCAACATAGACACGTAAGAAAAATGCTTGACCTTCTTTGACGTACTCAACATCAACTAACTCTACCTTATTGTTTTCACAGATAGGTAAAACTATGCTTTCAGTTTGTTCTACTATATTTGACATAAGGACATCACCTCTTTCAAAAACATTGTGACCATAATACAAAAGAGTGGGATATCCCACTCTCGCACGTCATACTATGTATATATATTTTAACACAACTAAATAATCGAGTAAAGTAAAAACCCGAAGAATTGTGTTAGTTCTTTGACTAGCATGTAGGTCTACTGCATTTATTATTGACGAAAATGGTGCATTATAATACTTCCTGCGATTGAAACATTTAATGATTCGATATTTTTACTCATTTCAACGAAAATATTTTGCTTTGTTTGCTCAAGAAGTGCTTGTGAAACACCGCTTCCTTCATTTCCTAAAATAAATGCCATCTTTTCTCCAGATGGAATTTCTTGTAGTGGATATCCATTTTGTAGACTTGTTCCGTATACCGAAATGCCTTCTGCCATCAGATTTTTCACTTCATTTTCTAAAGACTTAATTTCGATTGGTAACTTAAAAATAGCACCTTGTGTTGATCGGATGACTTTTTCGTTATACAAATCAACACACCCCTCACTTAAGATAACCCCATTAAAATTAAAGGCCACAGCACTTCTAATTAAGGTTCCTAAGTTCCCTGGATCTTGTACACGATCAAGTAATAACAATCTACTCTTATTCGTTAAAGACTGTTCACGAATGTGGCAAATTGCCATGATAGGTTGTGGTGCTTCTGTTGAGGCTATTGCATTAAATAAGTTATCCTTTAAATAATAGGTTTCAAACGGTTGAGTCAGTTGTTGGAACTTATCTTGATTTCCATCTTTAATAATAACCTCACAGACAGCATTAGCTAAAATTGCTTCTTCTACTAAGTGCTCTCCTTCTACAATAAATTGATTTAATTGTGTACGATATTTTTTTTGTTTTAACTTCATCCAACGTTTGTATTTAGCATTTTGATTTGATTCAATTAACATATTTTTACTCCTTTATCTCCATCATGGTGCCATATTTAAAACTATTTTTGCTAGAAACTTCAAACACTTTAACTGATTTATTATCTTTTCCTGACATTTTTAATAGTTATTGTTTTAATGCCAGACTAATCTTGGCATCTTTTTTTATCTTATTAACTATTATATCAAATATTAATAAAGTTAAATATATTTAGTTCGATAACTTCCATTTATCTAATGATTCAGTTTCAATTTAACCTTTCGTTTCCATCTTCATTTTTATAATTTTTTTATAATTGGATGTATTATTTTGTCGAAATAACACAAGCTATCATTGTCAGGAGGTGATGACCATGGCAAGCCGTAATAAACTTGTAGTTCCAGGTGCTCAAGAAGCTGTTGACCAAATGAAATACGAAATTGCAAATGAATTAGGTGTTAATTTTGGACCTCGTGCTTCAGCGATTGAAAACGGAAAAGTTGGCGGTGAGGTAACTAAACGCCTTATTGCTCAAGCTAAAGCGCAATTAAACGGATCTAACCAAAGCTAAAGGCTCATGATTAAATTTACTTTCTGTCTTACATCATATGATGTAAAACAACCTGTGGAATAAACGAGGCATCAGTCACAATAACGGATTTCTTAGGAGGTTTTTATATGTCACGACGAAATAAATTAATCGTTCCAGGCGCACAAGAAGCTCTTGATCAAATGAAATACGAAATTGCTAAAGAATTTGGTGTTAATTTAGGCCCAGACACGTCTTCACGTCTGAATGGTTCAGTCGGTGGAGAAATGACAAAACGCTTAGTGCGTTATGCACAAGAAAAAATGGGATCAGCTCAAATCAATGAGAAATAATGATTCCGACCGTAAAGGCATTTACTAAAATTACCATTTAAATCTTTGTATGTATTTGTCGATTATGGATATTCTAATATCAAGAGGAGGTGAATACAATGCCAGCTGATCAAAACAATAAATTAGTTGTTCCAGCAGCTCAAGCAGCAATCGATAATATGAAAGCTGAAATTGCAGCTGAATACGGTGTTCATTTAGGACCAGATGCTACTGCTCGTCAAAATGGATCTGTAGGTGGTGAGATTACTAAACGTTTAGTAGCTCAAGCTCAACAAAGCATGGGACAATCTCAATCAAAATAATGCTTCATCATCTAAGTCAATTAATGTTCTAGGTAGAATCACTTACATCGTTCACTTTAGTTAAATGTATCAAAATCTTGCTACAAATGACTGGAAGGGATATACATGCTAGCGAATCCACCAATATGTTAACGGAATCATATCACAGGAATATAATTTATGAATGTGAGGATTGATTAATATGAATACTAATCCGCCATGTTAGGTAGTCGTTATTAACAACTATTTTCTAACTCTGTGGGAGGTAATTAAGATGTCCATTCCGCAAAACATAAAAGAGGTATCAACCATTGAACTTTTATTTCTAATTAATAAAGTAGAAAAGGAGTTTTAAGGATGAATCCGCCACATTAAGTTTGACTACATAACAATTGAATAATATGAAAAAAGCTAGTTGTGACAATAAACTTATTGTTACAACTGGCTTTTTATATTTTTCATATCAAAACGCTCTGTTATATGTTCTGTTGTTACTTAAATTTATATGATTAAACTTTTTTTACAAGGCGTATTTTATACATTTTTTCAAGATATTTAATACGTTACTAATAAAAAAATCAATAAAAAAACTCCCTATCACGCGATAGGGAGTAAAGGAATCACTAATTATTTAGTTTCTCCGTAGAATGCAGCTAAATAGATTTCTTTAATGTCTGCGATTAATGGGTAGCGTGGGTTAGCTCCTGTACATTGATCGTCAAACGCTTCAACAGCTAAAGCATCAACTGCTGCTAAGAATTCTTCTTCATTTACACCAGCATCTTTAATGCTTGCTGGAATATTGATGTCTGCTTTTAATGCATCAATTTTCTTTAATAATAATTGAACTTTTTCTTCGTTCGTTTTTCCACCTAATCCTAAGTAGTCAGCAGCTTGTGCATAACGAGCGATTGCTTGTGGTGTTTCGTATTGAGCGAATGTTCCCATTTTGAATGGAGCATCAGTTGCATTGTATTTAATGATTTCGTTCATTAATAATGCATTTGCAGTTCCGTGAGGAATGTGGAAACGAGCACCTAATTTATGAGCCATTGAGTGACATAATCCTAACATTGCATTAGAGAATGCCATACCTGCCATACATGAAGCATTTGCCATTTTTTCTTTTGCTACTTTTGCTTCAGCTCCACCATGGTAAGATTCTGGTAAGTAATCGAATACTAACTTAGTTGCTTCTAATGATAATGGAATTGTGTATTCAGTTGCAACAGTAGAAACTAATGACTCTAATGAGTGAGTTAATACGTCAATACCTGAAGCAGCACATAATCCACGAGGCATTGATAACATTAACACTGGGTCAACAATTGCCATGTTTGGTGTTAATTCATAGTCAGCTAATGGGTATTTAATTCCTGTTTCATCATCAGTAATTACCGCGAATGGTGTTACCTCTGAACCAGTACCTGCTGAAGTTGCGATACATACTAAGCTTGCTTTTTTACCCATTGTTGGGAAGCGGTAGATACGTTTACGAACGTCCATGAAACGCATTGCTAAGTCTTGGAAGTTTGTTTCTGGGTGCTCATATAATACCCACATAATCTTAGCAGCATCCATTGCAGATCCTCCACCTAATGCGATGATTGTATCAGGTTGGAAGTTGCGCATTGCTTCTGCACCTTTTTTAGCATCTGATAACATTGGATCTGGATTAACATCTGTGAAAATTGTATATTGAATTCCGTATTTATCTAATTCATTTGTAACATGTTTAGTGTATCCTAAATCGAATAATACTTTATCTGTTACGATGAAGGCGCGTTTTTTACCTTCCATTTGTAAATCAGTTAATGCTACTGGTAAGCATCCGAATTTGTAGTAAACTTTAGCTGGAACTTTAAACCAAAGCATATTTTCTCTCCTTTTTGAAACAGTCTTAATATTAATTAAGTGTTTTGGACCAACGTTTTCAGATACTGAGTTATTCCCCCAAGAACCGCATCCTAATGTTAATGATGGTGCCACAGCGAAGTTGAATAAATCCCCGATTGCTCCGTGTGCAGCTGGTTGGTTAATTAAGAATGTTGTTGTTTTGATGCGAGCAGCCATCATATTGATATCAGCTTCTGCGCGTAACTCATCAGCATAGATTCCTGATGTATGACCTAAACCACTGTGGTTAACTAATGTTTCAGCCATTTGAACCGCTTCTTCATGGTTAGATGATTTGTACATTGCTAATACAACTGATAATTTTTCATGTGCGAAAGGCTCAGCAAGTGTTGTATCTGTTACTTCACCAACTAATACTTTCGTGTTCGCTGGCACTTCAAATCCTGCTAATTCAGCAATTTTTTGTGCTGACTGACCTACAATTTTTGCATTTAAGTGTCCGTCAACAATGATTGTTTCACGAACCATATCTAATTGCTTTTTATTTAAAATTAATGCGCCACGTTTTGTTAACTCTGATTTAACAGCACCGTAGATTGACTCATCAACGATGATTGATTGTTCAGAAGCACAGATAACACCGTTATCGAATGTTTTTGAAGTTAATAATGAGTTAACTGCCATTGGTACATGACAAGTTTTGTGGAATACGATTGGCGTATTTCCTGCCCCTACACCGATTGCTGGTGTCCCTGATGAGTAAGCAGATTTAACCATTGCTGGTCCACCTGTTGCTAAGATTAAATCAGCTTCACGCATTAATGTGTTTGTTAATTCTAAGCTTGGTTGATCAATCCATGCGATTAATCCTTTTGGTGCTCCAGCTTCTTCAATTACTTGACGAATAACTTGAGCTGTATAGTTTGTACATCCTTTTGCACGAGGATGTGGTGCGAATACGATTGCATTACGAGTTTTAATAGCCATTAAAGCTTTGAAACAAGCTGTTGATGTTGGGTTAGTCGTTGGTACAACTGCCGCAATAACTCCTACTGGTTCAGCAATTTTTTGTACACCAGCTGATAAATCTTCAGCGATTACACCGCAAGTTTTTTCTTCACGATATTTATTATAGATATATTCTGAAGCATAGTGGTTTTTAATAACTTTATCTTCTACAACCCCCATCCCAGTTTCTTCAACCGCCATTTGGGCTAATGGGATACGTAAGTTATTAATTGCAGTAGCTGCTTTAAAGAATAATTCATCTACTTGTTCTTGTGTAAACTTTGCGAATTGTTTTTGAGCTTCGCGAACAGTTTCTAGTGTTAACATTAATTCTTCAACTGTTGTAATTTTGTTTGTCATTGCGACTCCTCCTCAAGGTTGTGAATTCATTCACTTTCTACACTGTTATTATATTACATTGTGAATTTTTTGTCTAATGAAAATGCTATGAAAGCGTATATAATTTCACAAACATGCTATTTTTACCTTTAAAACTCTATTTTTACCATAAAAACAGACTGTAAAACCCTTTCCAAACTCAATTTCTATTCTTCTTATATCATAATTGGAACTTAAATTATCTTTATATACATAAACTTTAATATATTTGTACATAATAATTCTTAGCCTTTTTCAACTTTCATCATATTTTCTACTTATAAAATAAGAAAAACGCATGATTAACCACAATTCTGTGGTTTAACCATGCGTTTATTTTATATATATTAGAATAAATCATTGATTGCACAAGCGGCATTATTTTCTAATTCAATAATCTCACCTGCGCGAACAGTTATTAATTCAGACTCATCGATACATTTTTGTACGAATGGAGCAAAATCAAAATTCTGTTCATATTCAACACATTTTTCTAATGAAGGATTTGTTGCTGGGTTTTCAGGAACAAATACCGTACAACAGTCTTCATATGGACGAATTGAAATTTCATATGTATCAATTTTTTTAGCAATCTCAATAATTTCATTTTTATCTAAAGTAGCTACTGGACGAATAATTGGCATATTAGTTACCGCATTAATGGCATACATTGAAGCCAATGTTTGAGAGGCAACTTGACCTAAACTTTCACCATTTCCTAAAATTAAGGTATTGCGTTTAGCAGCTACCCCTTCTGCAATTCGGTACATCATACGACGCATCACCGTCATTGTATAGCTATTTGGAATATTTTCATAAATAGCTGATTGAAGTTCTGTAAATGGAATCACATGAACTTTAACTTTTCCATAAGGTGCATAGTGAGCTAATTTCTCCATTAAGTCTAGTACCTTTTGTTTTGAACGAACAGACGTATAAGGTGGAGAAGCAAAGTGAATAGCTTCGATTTCTACCCCTCTTTTTTGCATAAGGTATCCTGCAACTGGACTATCAATTCCTCCTGAAATCATTAATAATCCTTTTCCACTGATTCCAACAGGGAATCCACCTAATCCTTTAATATGCTCGGCCATAATATAAGTACCTTCACGGCGAACTTCTACAAAGACTTTTAGCTGAGGCTTATGAACATCAACTTTTAAATGCTCTGTATTAATTAGTAAATGAGCACCTACTGCTTTTGTAATATCATGTGACTGCATTGGGAATTGTTTGTTCGCACGTTTTGTATCTACTTTAAACGTTGTCGGAACAATAGGTTGTTCATTGATAATGTCTAATGCTAATTTTTTCATTTCCTCAATGTCATTTTCACAACGAGCTGCTAAGCTATAAGATTGCATCCCAAATACTTTATCTAATTCATCTGTAACAAGTTTAGGATCTGTTCCATTTAAAATAATATAGAAACGATCACGTGTCACTTCGTATTTTACATTTTCTAGTGGTTTTAGTTTACGTCTAATATTTTTTTGTAGTGCATCGATAAAGTATTTTCGGTTTTTACCTTTAATTGATAATTCTCCATAACGGACTAATATACGGTCATAAATCATTTTTTCATTTCCTTCCTCATTTGAACGGCTATTTTTCTTAGTGCGTTAATTAATTCGTTTATATCGTCTAATGTTGTGGCTTCGCTTAAGCTAATGCGCACACTATCAAGTGCAATATTTTCTTTGATGCCAAGCGCCAATAAGATTCTTGATACAGTCGCCGATTTCGATGAACAAGCTGACTTTGCTGAAATATATATCTCGTATTCTTCTAAAGCATGAACAAGAGTTTCACCCTTAATATGTGTAATCGCCATATTAATAATGTATGGACTTTGGGTTTCAAAACAACTATTTATTACGACACCATCAATCTGACTCAACTGGGAAATTGCGTAATCAAATAACTTTTTTGTCTTTTCATAATTTTGATCCACTGGTTCAATAATTAAGCGCATTGCTTTTGCTAATGCGACGGCACCAGCAACATTAATTGTCCCCGAACGTAACCCATACATTTGATGTCCACCCGTAATTTCAGGCATGATTTTTAAGTATTGGTTAACGATCAAGGCCCCGCTTCCTTTAATCCCATGTATTTTATGCGCTGATAACGATAACATATCAATATTCATGGCATCCATGTTAAGTGGTATTTTTCCAATACCTTGTACCGCATCCACATGAAATTTAATTTTAGGATAACGTTTAATTAATTGACCCACTTCATAAATTGGAAAAACACGTCCCATTTCGTTATTTACGTGCATCATTGTAATAAGAATAGTATCTTCACAAATAGCTTTTTTGATTTGATCTATTATATCTGAATCATTTCCTGAGACATTAATAAACGTTACTCGAAATCCGTCTTTTTCAAGTTCTAAAAGTGTCTCATAAACAGAATCATGCTCAACCCCAGTACTGATAATATGACGCCCACGTGATTGATAAGCACGGGCAATCCCTCTAATAGCTAAGTTATTACTCTCTGTTGCTCCTGAAGTAAAAATCACTTTATGTTGCGTTGCATTTAATAAAGATAGCACTTGTTTTTCTGCTTGGATCAATAATTGTTCCGCTCTCGCACCAAATGCATGCAATGAACTTGGGTTACCCCAATAATTTTGATTCACTTTAACAAAGGCATCTAAAACTTCTGGATTAACGGGAGTTGTTGCAGTGTTATCTAAATAAATCATATATATAGCTCCTTCCAAAATAAACTTTTCAGACCCTATTTCTATTTCATGTAAATGGATAGACACCATGATTCGTACAAGTTATGATCATTTTGGTCACTGATTTGACATTATACCACATTAAGGTATGAATCACAAATATTGTACAACTTCTTTTTTCGTTTAGAAATGGGCGAAATATGATTTACTTATACTATAAGGTATGTTGTTTTATCAACTTGTGTTAGTCTAATTGATTTGTTTATTTTTATTTTCCACCTATTTTGTTCATACATACATTACGTCCTGAACAAAACAAAAACTGTCTAACAAGTTAAGCACTCGTTCCGACAGTTCCGTATCGTTTTAAATTAAATAGCAATCTAATGATTGTTTAAACTGATCGTATTGAATATCAAACTGTGATCCCTCAATTGATTTCAATAACTTTTTCATTTTCTCAATAACAGTTGCATAGTTTCCTTGACGGAATTGATCTTCAGCAATTGTTAAATCAACTACATACATCCCTTCACGAACTAAGTATCGGTGTCCATGAACAATAAGCGTCTCCGCTAATTTTAATTCTTGAACGATTTGATTTACTGAATTAATGATATGTTCAAGCATCTCTTGTGAATATTGTAGTTGTTCACTAATATTATTAATGTGGATTGGCACTTGATCAATCTCTTTAAATAGTGCTGTAATTGCCGCATTCCCTTCTTCAATTAAGGATACGATATTTTGATTTTCTACTGGGAAGTGACTTTGGTTATACATTGCTTTTAAGTCATTAAATCTGTTTAAAAGTAATAACGCACGCTGACGACAATCTTTTTCTCCATCATATAGGTGTTCAATATCGACATCAAACAATTGAAGTTGGTGTTCAATCTCTACAATTTGAGCAGTGATTGATTCTAATTGATGGCTCATTTCTGTATTTGACGTTTGCTTATCTGCAAATTTTGCTTCAATAAAATAGAGTTCATTCGTCACAATTTGAATCTCATTTAATAAGAAGTTAAAGTTATTCTCGTCTTCTTCAGCTAACGTATAATTATTTTTAATATTATAATAACGCTGATTTAAATGCGTCCCCATTGTGTTTATGTTCATGATTGTTGCTTTCGTTTTTTCTAAAACCTCGATGACTTCCCCTTTAATATCCATCTCGCGTTTCATAAATTGAATCATCTGTTTACTATTTTCTTCTACTTCTAATAACATAGATTCAATTTGTTCAAATTCAAATCGTTTTAACATCTGATCAACTTGATTGATGTTCTCTTCATAAGTCACGATTGTTTCATCTATTTTTAAATGGTTTAGATAAATTCCTTGATTTGATAAATTCTCAAAGCTTTTCATGACATCTTTTAACAATGGTTTAATTGTTTTCTCAATAGACTCATGATAAATCGGGATACGATCAAACACGTAATTCATTTTTTCCATTTCTTTTTTAATATTATTAATGGTTTCATCCGCTAAGTCATAATTACATTCTTCCATACACTCATTAAATTTTAAGAATAAAGCTTCAATTTCCTTAAATAAATTTAAAATTTCATCATGCATGTTTACGTAGTTTGACTGTTCTAAGTCATATTGCATTTTTAATTGTTCAAATTTTTCTTTTAACCCCACCACATTTGAACGGCTGCGTTCTTCTGAACGTTTTAACGATTTAATTTCTTCTAATAATAAATCCACTTCAGTGTTTAAGTGCTCCAACATTTCAGAAATATTATCCATTAAATCATTTGCCTCTGTAAAACTTCTCTTTTCAACTAACTCTTCTGTGTAAATGATTTTTTCTGTGACTGTGATAAACTCATTCTCCAAAGACCCCCATCTTTGTTCCCATTGTTGAACAAGTTTCACAATACGCTCACTTTTCTTAGTGCTTCTTAGTTTTGCTAGTTCAAAAGGAACGGTCTTATTTGAAATCTCATGCTTGAGATAGTCTAAATCATCAATTCGCACAAAATATTGTTTCTTTTTCGATACAATCATCATTGAATAAATTAGAATAGCAATCAACACGACGACGATTGCAATAAGTAAATATAACTTAAAATCTCCCATAGTTTCCTCCCAAATCGATACCATCGATACTACTTTTCTTAATAATATCATAAATTGATAAAAATTCCTATATTTGAAATTATTTTGTTATAATGGAAATTATATTTAAATATAAAGGGAGTGAATCGTATGTTTCATAGCATTCAATATTCAGGAACACTAGAAGAAAACTATGCATTGGTCATTGAGCAATTAAAAGCTTTAGTACATGGTGAAGATGATTTAATTGCGAACTTATCAAATGCCTCAGCGTTATTAAATTTGTTCTTAGATGAGATTAACTGGGTTGGGTTTTATTTAGCAAAAGATGAGCAACTTGTTTTAGGTCCATTTCAAGGGTTACCAGCTTGTATTCGCATTCCATTTCATAAAGGAGTTTGTGGACATGCTGCGACAAATCGCGAAACAATTGTCGTGCCTGATGTTCATGCTTTTAAAGGACATATTGCTTGCGACAGCGCAACAAACTCTGAGATTGTCGTTCCTATTATTCACCAGGATCAACTTATTGGTGTTTTAGATATCGATAGCCCCAAACTCGCACGTTTCACGGAAATCGATGCGAAATATTTAGAAGCATTCGTCCAAGTCATTGCCAAAACAATTAAATAACCATGAATACAAGAAACGGCAGCTCTGCTTCCTTTCCTTATATAAATAATTTTTTAAAAATGTCATAACCTGGTTGTATGAGATGTCGGATTTTTGTTGACAATAAATATGATTGTTGGTATTATACTAAGTGCGTATGTTAAAGGCAGCTGTTTATCAAACACTTAGAAATTAGATTATTCCTCATTGTAGGCATATCGCGTAACCTTAGGCTGCAAGGCGATGATATGGGACTTTAATCTAAGCTAATGTTTAGATAAAATTACTCCTTTTTAATATGCAAACAAAAATACTATTAGAATTTTAAAGGAGGTCATAGCTATGGCTCGTTATACAGGACCAAGCTGGAAAATTTCACGTCGTTTAGGGTACTCAATTCTTGAGAATGGAAAAGAATTACAAAAACGCCCTTACGCACCAGGACAACACGGACAATCTCGTAAAAAAATCTCTGAGTACGGATTACAATTACAAGAGAAACAAAAATTACGTCATGCATACGGAATCACTGAGCGTCAATTCCGTCGTATTTATGATAATGCAGGTAAAATGCAAGGTAAACATGGTGAGAACTTCTTATACTTATTAGAATCTCGTCTTGACAACTTAGTATACCGTTTAGGTTTAGCTAACACTCGTCGTCAAGCTCGCCAATTAGTTAACCACGGACACATCACTGTTGATGGTAAACGTGTTGACATTCCTTCATACACTGTTAAACCAGGACAAACAATCTCAGTTCGCGAAAAATCAGCTAACTTAACTATCGTTAAAGCTGCATTAGAAGGAACTATCCACCGTCCAGATTTCGTTTCATTCGATGAGAACACAATGACAGGAACTTTCGTTCGTTTACCAGAACGTGCTGAAGTATTCCAAGACATCGCTGAAAACTTAATCGTAGAGTTCTACAGCCGTTAATTTTTAATGGCCCTAATGAAAAAGACTTCGACTATTCGAAGTCTTTTTTTTATGTCATAAATCATCGGTTTATACTTCTTCAACATCGCCCCTCATTTAGATGTTATGGCTAATGATATTTTCAAAAGCGGGAAAACTATAGTGAAGCTAAATGATAGGAGGTATATGATGTCGTTCTCATTTAAACATCATTTAATTGCGATACAAGCCATCATTCCCGGATTAATGATTTGTATCACAATTGGACTTTTTTCAAAATGGCTTGGAACTTTCTTCCCCTCACTTGGTGCTGCGACCATTGCTATTCTCTTAGGATTATTATTAGGTAACACAGTGTTTAATCAAGGCATCTGGCATAAAGGTGTTAGATATTCAGAATCAACTTTATTATCTTACTCGATTGTCTTACTAGGTGGGACACTAAGTTATTCCGTCATCCTCGAATTAGGTTTCACTGGCGTTCTATTTATTATTCTACAAATGCTGTTAACCATTATCTTTTGTCTAGTTGTCGGTAAAAAATTAGGTTTTTCTGAAAACTTTAGAATTTTAATGGCAACTGGAAATGCTGTTTGTGGTTCTTCTGCCATTGGTGCTACAGCCCCTGTCATTAAAGCGAATGAAATTGATAAATCTATTTCAATTACGCTTGTAAATTTAACAGGTACGATTTTAATGATGGTACTTCCCTTTTTGGCATCATCACTTTTTCAAAATGAAACCTTACAATCCTCCGCTTTAATTGGTGGTGTACTTCAATCAGTCGGACAAGTCGTTGGAAGTGCGGCCATGGTAAATGATGTTGTTAAAGATACAGCCACCATCTTTAAGATTGTTCGAATCATCTTTTTAGTCTTCATTATTATCGGATTTGCCAAGTTAAAAAGTGATGAATTTGAAGAAGAACATGAAACAAAGCCTTCTCAAAAACAAAATTCAGTGAAGATTCCATGGTATGTCATTGGATTCTTTATCATGTGTTTTGCCTTTAGTATCGGGTTAATTCCACAACATTTTTCAATTGCATTCAAATCCATTAGTCATTATTTAGAGATTTTTGCCTTAGCCGGTATTGGAATGAGTGTTAAATTTAAAGACTTAATGCGTCAAGGAATCAAAAGTGGGGTTTATTGTTTAGCAATCGGTGTTTCACAAGTTATTTTTGCATTAGGTCTAATTTGGCTTATATTTTAAAAATGAAATCACAAAAGGACTACTTTGTCAGTAGTCCTTTTGTAATGGATTAGATAAAATTAAACATGTTTAATTAAGAAGTATTTTTTCTTACCACGACGAATAACAGTAAATTTACCATCAATCGCATTTTCTTTTGAAACCGAGAATTCTAAATCATTTACACGATTCCCGTTAATTGTGATTGAATTATTATTAATAAACTCACGAGATTCACGTTTAGAACTTGCAGCTTTCGCTGTTACTAACGCATCAACTAAGTTTAAATCTTCTGTTAATTCAACTGAAGGGACATCTTTAAATCCAACTTCAATTTCATCTGAAGATAATTGTTCAATTTGACCACTGAATAACGCTTCTGTAATTTTTAATGCTTGCTCGAATGCTTCAACACCATGCACAAGTGTTACCACTTCACGTGCTAAAACTTTTTGTGCTGAGCGTGTATGTGGTGCTTCTTTAAATTCTGCTTCAACTGTTTCAATTTCTTCTTTTGTTAAGAACGTGAAGTATTTTAAGAATTTAACCACATCTTCATCTGATGTATTAATTAAGAATTGATATAATTCATAAGCTGATGTTTTTGAGCGGTCTAACCAAACGGCTCCACCTGCTGTTTTACCAAATTTCGTTCCATCTGATTTTGTTACTAAAGGCATTGTTAAACCAACTGCTTTTTGCTCATGACCTAATTGCTTACGAATTAACTCTAGTCCAGTTGTGATATTTCCCCATTGGTCTGATCCACCTAATTGAAGAACACATTTCTTTGTTTCATATAAATGTTTGAAGTCCATTCCTTGTAAAATCGTATAAGAAAACTCTGTAAATGTCATTCCATGATCTAAACGTGACATAACAGTATCTTTTCCTAAGATATAGTTAATATTTAAATGCTTTCCAACATCGCGTAAGAAATCAATCATACTCACATTTGATGTCCAGTCATAGTTATTAACAATTTCCGCGCCATTGCTATTAACAGCATTGAAGTCTAAGAATTGAGATAATTGACCTTTAATTTTATTAGACCAATCGACTACTGTATCTAATGTACTTTCTGGACGCTCGATTGAACGACCTGATGGGTCACCAATTAATCCAGTTGCTCCACCTACTAGCGCTAATGGTTTGTGACCTGCTAATTGGAAACGTCTTAAAACTAAGATCATTAATAAATGTCCGATATGTAAACTGTCAGCTGTTGGATCATAACCACAGTATAATGTGATATTTCCATTTTCTAATAATTCTTCTAATGCCTCTAAGTCTGTACAGTCATTAATTAATCCACGCCATTGTAAATCTTTTAATAATTCATTTTTAAATTCTTTCATGTTTTTCACCTCTGTCTTTTATCTATGAAGGGGATTTTATCATAAAAAAAAACGCCCCTTCATTTATTCATGAAGGGACGACTAACATCGCGGTACCACCCAACTTGCTAAGCATTTGCTTAACCACTCAACTAGATAACGGACTAGACCGGTTCTAAAGAACGTGCTCCAAGATTGTATTTCGATTGCCTAGGTTGCCTTAGCTTTCACCCACCGCTAAGTCTCTAACACTGCTCACCTATCAACTACTATTTTCTTTTCATCGCATTATTATATTATGCTTGCATTATAACAAATGAATCAATTCTTTGTCAACAACCTTATTTCGTTGATTCACGCCATACAAATGAGTGAGGTAAAGTAATTTGAGTTTGAGATACTTCTTCCTCTTTCATTAACTTTGTTAATAAACGCATGGCAACGGCTCCAATATCGTACGTTGGAATGTTAACTGTACTTAATTGAGGACGAGACATGATCGCATATTTTGTATTTTGGAATCCAATGATTTCTAAATCATTTGGAACACTGATTCCATTTTCAATTGCAGCGTTCATAAATTGAACAGCAATTGAATCACGAACTGCAATTGCAGCTTGTGGTGCTTTATTGTTTTTAAAGAATTCATCGAATCCGTTTAAGGCATTTTCAAACTTATTATATAAACGTAAAATACGTGGTTCTAAACCAGCTTCTTCTAACGCACGACGGTATCCTTCTTCTTTTAATTCATTCATAACATAGTAAGAACTTGATGTCACAAAAGCAATGTCTTGGTGTCCCTTTTCAATTAACTTTTTCGTCGCTTCATAAGCTGCTAATTCATAGTTAATTAAAACGGCTGGGATACGTTCTTTTAAATCTTTCACTGATAATAAGACAGTTGGCACGCTATTTTCTTGTAAACGTTCGATATCTTCATCACTTAATTTATCAGCCATCATTAACACACCATCAACTTGTGATGCAATCATGTTTTGCCAAACATTACTTTCAATATCTAATTCATTATGCGTGACATTTAAGAACACTGAATAGCGATATTTATCTGCGATATCCGCTACTCCATCAATCATTTCTGAAACTGATGCACGTGAACAAGTTGGAACAATTAATCCAACGTTTGTTGAGCGACGGCTTGCAAGACCACGTGCAATGGCATTTGGACGATATCCTAACTCATTGATTGCTGCTAAAACACGCTCACGAGTTTTAGGCTTAACTTTTTCTGGATTATTTAAAACACGAGATACCGTTGCTAAAGAAACATCGGCAACTCGAGCAACATCATAAATTGTTACTTTTGACATATGTCACACTCCCTATACGAAAACTTTTTAAGATAATTATTAATATTCTAGCCTACACATTAATTTTATGCAAGCGTTAACACGTTCATATTAAGCGATACATTCACTATTTTACCGAAAATGAAAATAATTTTCAACACATTTTCTGAAAATTTTTCATAAATTGACAAGAAGTGTAGAAGCATGTATTCATTTACTTATTTATTATTGGCAAGAGCATCTTTTCCTATTCTATTCAAAGATCGTTTTGAAAAATTGATCAAACTCCTCTAGACTCATTTGTTGATTCGCATCACATAAAGTCATGCTTGGATTTGGATGAATCTCTGCCAAAATTCCGTCTGCACCAACGGCTAATGCCGCTTTGGTAATTGGGATTAATATATCTTTGCATCCTGTTGAGTGTGTCACATCCACACAAACAGGTAAGTGTGTTTCTTGTTTTAAAATGGGCACCGCTGAACTATCTAACGTGTTTCGTGTTGATTTTACATATGTTCGAATTCCGCGCTTACATAACATCACGTTTGGATTTCCATGCACGCTTAAATAGTCAGCCGCATGAATAAACTCCTCAATTGTTGCCGATAATCCACGTTTTAACAAGATTGGCTTATCAATTTGAACAACAGCTTCGTACGGTAAGGCTTCTTCTAAATCTTTTGCATCCATGATTTCACTGATAACGCACAAATCATATTTAGACACCACTTAACGCATCATCTTTAGACCCTCAATCCCAAGCCCTTGAAAAATTATACGGCGATGTACGAGGTTTAAACGCACCACCACGAATAGATTTTAATCCTTTTTCATGTAATTTTTTTGCCACCGCCTCTAATTGATCTCTCGATTCAATACTACATGGCCCAAATACAAGGGTTGGATTTTCATCACTAATCGCATCCCCTAAAACATTAGTTACCGTATCTTGAGTTTGACGCTTTCTTGAAACTAATAACCCCTAATGACTATTGTCTTCTTGTAGCTTGACGCTTAATTTGAAGATTTCTTTAAAGATATGACACATCATCTCATCCGTCATTGGGCCTTGATTTTGTTGTTTTAAAGCCACTAGTATCTCCTGTTCACGGACCGGATCGTATTTCTTTAATCCTTGTTTGTCTTTTTCACGTCCAATTTGTTCAACAATTTCTGTTCGCTGATTTAATAATTTTAAAATATCTAAATTAATCGTATCTAACTGATCTCTTAACGCTTTAATATGATTTGACATTGTCCCTTCACCTCTTAAACCTTGAATTTATTGCTCTATTATATCGAAAAATTATATAATAATAAACTTTTTCACATAATTCTACTCTAATTATTTACATATTTCCGCCCTTTTATTGATTCTACCGATTAAAATACACGTTAATTGCATTTTTTATCGCCCTATGCGTTTCTATCATGCCTTTAACCGTGGGCAATCTATTATTCAGAAAACGAGCTGAAACAGACTCAGGGGAGATAGAGTCTGTTTATAAATCGGGGATATCACGGAGAACATCGGCCAAAAGACACCGATGTATAGTTCAACTAACAGGGCACCGCCCTGAGTTGTCTTGTATAACAATCATAATACGACCTTAAACAACCTCAGACAAGACAGTGTCTGCTTATAAAGCGGGAATATCACGGAGAACATCGGCAAAAAGACGCCGATGTATAGTTCAACTAACAGGGCACCGCCCTGAGTTGTCTTGTATAACAATTCTCATACGACCTTAAACAACCTCAGACGAGACAGAATCTGCTTATAAATCGGGAATGACACGGAGAACATCGGCCAAAAGACGCCG
>DNGE01000115.1:0-2783 GCA_003486705.1 Bacillota bacterium | reverse complement strand
AAAAGACGCCGATGTATAGTTGCACTAACCGTGTAAAACACGGAAGTGCAACTAACAAAAAGAACGAGCGTTATCCGCTCGTCCCTCTCAGTCTCTCATAACCTTAAGGCTATGTTAAACAGTTATTTATCTTATTAGCTACGTAATGAAGCGTTGTGCTCACTCGTTAAAGCATTTAATACTTTTTGGTGAACAGGTTGTAATTCTTCATCCGTTAATGTATTTTCACGGTTTAAGTAGTATAAAGAAATCGCAACTGATTTTTTACCAACTTCAACCCCTTTACCTTCATAAATATCAAATACTTCAACTGTTTGTAATAATTTATTAGCTGCATTTTTAATCGTCGCCACTAATTCACCTGCTAATACTTCGCAATCAACAACAACCGCAATATCGCGAGTCATTCCTGGGAATTTAGCAATTGTTTCATAAGCCGATTTATGCGTGTCTTGTGCTAATAAATCATCAAATGATAATTCAAACACATACGTTTCATTTAAATCTAATTGACGTTGTAATTCAGGGTGCACTTGTCCAACAACCCCAACCGCTTCACCATTAACTAAAACAACAGCTGAACGACCTGGATGGAATTCTTTATACTCATCTGCTGCAACTGGAACATAAGACACATTAGCGTATCCTAATTCCATTAATAATGTTTCAACGTATCCTTTCGCAACAAAGAAGTCCACCGCTTCAACTTTAGCTTGCCATTTGTTATAACGGATTGACCCTGTTACAGCACCAGCCATTTTCGTTTCCTCAATGTAACTCCCTTCTGCTTGACCATACACTTTACCAATTTCATAAATTGCAACATCAGCCATTGTACGAGCATTATTGTAACGTACAACTTCTAATAATTGAGGAATCATCCCTTGACGTAAGTATGCACGATCTTCACTCATTGGCATTGCAAGTTTGACAACGTCTGCACATTTAGCTGGTTGTGATTTAAATTGTTTATACTTCACTTCACTTGTTAATGAATACGTAATAACTTCAGATAATCCGCATCCTTGTAACGCCTTATGTGCCACATTACGTGTCATTTGCGCTGGTGAGTATCCACCTTTAGAATTCGTTCTAGGTAACGTCATTGGGATATTATCATATCCATAAATACGTCCCGCTTCTTCAATTAAATCTTCAACAATTGTAATATCTAAACGACGAGATGGGACGAATACATTAAATGTCGATCCATCTAATTCATATCCGAATTGTAAACGAGTCCAAATAGCAGAAACCTCATCGACCGACATTGTAGTTCCTAACACGCTATTAATCTTTTCAACTGTAATTGAAATTGTTTTTTCAGCTGCTTCAAAGTTATCGTATGACACAACACCTTGACACACTTCACCATTAGCTAACTCAACTAATAAAGCGGCCGCACGATCTAATGCCATGCGTACACGTTTAGGATCAATTCCTTTTTCAAAACGCGCAGAAGATTCAGAGCGTAACCCTAAACGAGTCGCCGTTTTTCTGACTTGTAATCGATCAAACATGGCTGATTCTAAGAAGACAGTTGTTGTCTCATCTGTTACTTCTGTGTTTTCTCCACCCATAACACCAGCTAAGGCAATTGGAGCTTGACCATTTGTAATGACGATGTCTCCAGCTACTAATGAACGAGTTTGACCATCTAACGTAATCATTTCTTCACCATCGTTCGCTTCGCGTACAACGATTTGTTTAGATGCAATAGTATTATAGTCAAATGCATGTAAAGGTTGACCTAGTTCTAACATGACATAGTTTGTAATATCGACAACATTGTTTTTAGGACGCATACCTGCAGCGATTAAAGTCGCTTGTAACCATTGTGGTGATTCTTTAATTTCAACATTTTTAATCACTCGTCCTAAGTATTGAGGCGACTTTTCTGTTTGCGTGCTAATGTTAATGTAATCAGCAGCCGCATCAGTACCTTCTTCAACTGAAATCTCATTGAATTTAACTGGTCGTTGTAAAATAGCTGCAACTTCGTAAGCAACCCCGTACATTGATAAACAATCCATACGGTTAGGTGTTAATCCAAGTTCAATTACTGTATCATTAAATTGTAAATACTCAATCGCATCCACACCCACAGGGGCATCTTCTGCACAAACAAAAATTCCTTCTGCATAAGCTGTCGGCACTAACTTTTGTTCAATCCCTAATTCTTTTAATGAACAGCACATTCCATTTGATGCTTCACCACGTAACTTAGATTTTTTGATTTTAAAATCTCCAGGTAAAACAGCACCTACTTTTGCGATGATAACTTTTTGTCCAGCAGCAACATTTTTTGCACCACAAACAATTTGTACCACACCGTCTTCTTGACCTAAATCCACTTGTAATACTGATAATTTATCCGCATTTGGATGTTGAACACGCTCAAGAACATGTCCAATGACACAATTTGTTGCCTCTGATAATAATTGAACTGACTCGACCTCAATTCCTGTTCTTGTAATTCTTTCTGCTAACTCAGCTGGATTTAAATCTGCTACGTCAACATATTGATTTAACCAATTCATTGAAACGAACATTGTTATTGCCTCACCTTCTTAATAATATAAAAACTTTTTTTATTTAAACTGATTAATGAAACGTAAATCATTAATGTAGAAGTTACGAATATCTTCAATTCCGTATTTTAACATGGCAATACGTTCAGCCCCGATACCAAATGCAAATCCTTGATACACATTTGAATCAAATCCTGACATTTCTAACACGTTAGGATGAACCATCCCTGCACCTAAAATTTCAATCCATCC
>DNGE01000159.1:7977-13590 GCA_003486705.1 Bacillota bacterium | reverse complement strand
GCGATGAAACGTGGTTCAAGTGATCGTTACTTCCAAGGTGGGAAGAAACAAGAAGCTAAAAAATTAGTTCCTGAAGGAATTGAAGCTCGTGTTCCATTCAAAGGGAAACTTGAAGATGTTGTTTACCAATTATGTGGTGGATTACGTGCTGGTATGGGATACTGTGGAACAGGTTCTATTGCAGATTTAAAATTAAACGGTAAATTCGTTCGCATTACAGGTGCTGGACTTCGTGAGTCTCATCCTCATGATGTTGAAATCACTCAAGAGGCACCAAATTATCAAAAATAATAATTACTCCCGTCAATTTGACGGGATTTTTTTTGTCTAAATTTGAAAAGGAGCCATAGTTGGCTCCTTTCTTTCTTCTTTCTTCTTTCTTCTTCTAAAAAAAACTATCGTTTAAATTTTAACCCAAATAAGTATTTTCTATGCTATTATTGCGTCAAATGAATTTTATTACAATATATGGAAAAACTACATTGTGCGATTTTAGTGATAAATGTTTCCCGGGAAATGTTGGATTTTGTAGTACTGTGCAATATTTATTCACTTGGTTTAGGAATCTTAAAGCTAATCTTTTTTTCTAATGGGGAGGGATGCTGATTTAATGGATTGTTGATTAACATCAATTCTATCATAAAGGGTGCCACCACCATCCAACGACCTGTCGAATAACCTCACTCTAAACACCAAGGGGGGCCAATCTCCTCTAACGACTTGTCGCACAACATCCCTCCCATCACAAAGCGGGCCACCTTCCACCCCAACGACTTGTCGCACAACATCCCCACCCATCACAAAGGGTGTCACCTTCACCCCAACGACTTGTCGCACAACACCCCCCCCATCACAAGGGGGGGCATGCCACTCTAGCGCCACATCGCACCCTTGGGGGGGAAAATCGGCATTAAAAAACCTCACCCACAAAGGTGGGTGAGGTTGATATGGGGGATTATCCCTCTAAGTATTTTCCTAAGAATGATGTTGCAATTTTTGCGCTGTTAACGTCTAAATCGTTAATTAACTCATCTTCTTCAGTTCCAACTACGATTACAGCTCCTAAGCTATCTCCATTAGAGATGATAGGAATTAATACGTAAGAACGTTCAGTACTTTCACCGTCAACGATTTCTAAAACTTCTTTACCTTCAACGATTTTTGAAGTACGGTTTTCGATCATATCGCTTAATGGACGACTAACACGACGATTTAAGTATTGTTTTTTCATGTCTCCTGAAGCTGCAATGATATCTTCGCGGTCTACGATTAAGATACCTTTTTTAGTTGATGCATTCATTGCATCAGCATATTGTTGAGCAAATGCTGAAATGTCTGCGATTGGTGAGTATTTTTTTAATACAACCTCACCTGATTGATTAACGAAAATTTCTAAAGAATCCCCTTCGCGGATACGCATCGTTCTGCGGATTTCTTTTGGGATAACAACACGACCTAAGTCATCTATACGACGTACTACTCCAGTAGCTTTCATCTTAAACAAAACCTCACTTTCAAATTATCTAATCTTATTTTTAGTTTTTTTAAATAAATTATACCTTTTTTACATCTTTTTTGTATTTTTCGAAATTTGTAAATAATTGTACAGCATATTCGAACCATTGCACTTTTCTAAAGGCTGGCAAATCAAAAACGATGTTAATGCGATTCTCTTTATAAGCCAAGCGAATCATCGACCCTATTTTATGTACAGCTTCAAATAATAACTGTCCATCAATATCTTGTGTAATTTCTTCCTTTATTATGAATTCAATTGTATTTTTAGTGGATTTTGTTTTTTCAAGATACGGCTCTGTTAAATTTTTTAAGAAAGTTAAGTCAACGAGATACTTAACATCATCAGGGAAATCACCGAAACGATCGATTAACTCATCAATGATATCGTTATATTCAATCTCTGTTTTGACTGTTTTAATTTTCTGATAAATTTCAATTTTGGTTGACTCATCACTGATGTAATAATCAGGAATATAAGCGTCAACTTTCGCTGGAAATTGCATTTCCAATTTAGGCACTTCAAAGGAAGCGACCTCAAATGATTTACCTTCGCGTGCATGCACGACAGCTTCACTTAATAATTGTGTATATAGATCTAAACCGACTGTGTCAATAAATCCATACTGTTGTGCTCCAAGCATATCACCCGCACCTCGTATTGCTAAGTCACGCATTGCTATTTTGAATCCAGAACCAAGCTCCGTAAACTCTTTAATGGTTTGGAGTCTTTTTTCTGCATTTTCAGTTAGCACTTTGTTTTTTGGATATAAACAATATGCGTAAGCGATACGATCACTACGTCCCACGCGCCCTCTTAACTGATAAAGTTGTGAAAGCCCTAGTCGGTACGAATCTGATATGATTAAGGTGTTAGCATTTGGTATATCAATCCCTGTTTCAATGATGGTTGTACAGACGAGTACATTAAACTTTTTCTCTGAAAAGTCTGCCATCGTTTGTTCAAGTCGCTCTTTACTCATTTGACCATGAGCATACACAACTTGTGCATCTGGCACCAGCTTAGAAATTCTAGCGGCGCGTTTCTCTATATCTGATACTCTATTATATAAATAGAACACTTGTCCATCCCTAGCTAATTCACGCTCTATTGCATCACGAATGACACCATCATGCTCTTCGAGTACATAAGTTTGTACTGGATAGCGATTTAATGGTGGTGTTTCAATCAGCGACAAACTTCTAATTCCAATCATCGACATTTGCAATGTTCTTGGAATTGGGGTAGCCGTAAGTGTTAAAACATCTACTTCAGTCTTAAATTCTTTTATCTTTTCTTTATGTTCTACTCCGAACCGTTGTTCTTCATCGATGATTAAAAGCCCCAAATCTTTGAATTCTACATCTTTTGATAGTAGTCGATGCGTTCCGACAACGATGTCTATTTTACCACTTTTTATCTTACTTAGCAATTCCTGTTGCTCTTTTGGTGTGACATATCGGTTCAATAATCCAATATTTATTGGGAAATCCTTAAATCGGGAAACAAAAGACTGATAATGTTGCTTAGTTAGGATGGTTGTTGGTGCTAAATATGCGACTTGTTTGCCATCCATCACGGCTTTAAAGGCTGCTCGCATCGCCACTTCAGTTTTTCCATATCCAACATCTCCGATGAGTAAACGATCCATTGGATGCGGTTGTTCCATATCTTCTTTGATTTCTGATACGGCACGTAATTGATCATCTGTTTCAACAAATGGGAAACTATTTTCAAATGCTTTTTGCTCAATACCATCTTTACTAAATCCATAACCCGGTAAATGTTCACGTTGCGCATAAATTTTAATGAGCTTGTCGGCGATATCTTTAACCGTCTTTTTAACTTTAGCTTTTGTTTTTTCCCATTCATTAGTTCCAAGCTTATGAATTTTTGGCTTCGCACCTTCAGAACCCACATACTTTTGAACCATGTGAATTTGATCAATAGGCACATAAAGTTTATCATCACCACGATAGGCAATCATTAAATAATCTTTACGTGTCCCACCCGATTCGAGTGTCTCAATTCCAATATATTGTCCAATACCGTGTTGCACATGAACAACATAATCGTACAGTTCAAGTTCATTGTAATCTTTAAGCTTCTTACCTTCTTTGAACGAACTTTTGTACACGGTTGCCTTCTTACGTTGGGCGTTTATTTCATAGTCTGTAAAGACGATGATTTTATCTTCGATGAATTCGTATCCCACATTAATTTTTTCAAAAATAACATGAACGTATCCTTCTTTGACTTCATCCACATTTGATGGCATCGCAACGCGCACGCCGGCTTCTTCTAAATAGTTCACCAACTTGTTGCGTGTTTCGGCACTGTGAACCGCGATAAAAACAGTGTAGTCATTTTCCTTAAGACGTTTACATTCAGAAACAAAGAATTGTAATTGTCCGTGGTACTCTGACACACTTTTCGTGTATAGCTTGACGTTTGAATCCAGTTTGATATTTTCAAGGCGTGTTGTATGTTCTAGTAAGAATAATTGTACGTGTGCCGATTGTTCTGTGACCGGTTGGTACAAGTTTAAATCTACAACGGTACGGCCAGCTTCAATGGCACCTTCCTGCCACTGAAGGGCATCTTCATTCATGTGTTCTTGATTCTCAATAATTCGCGAATAATCGACATAGATGACCATTGGATTATTTAAATACGTTAGTAAGGTTGCGGGCTCATCGTATAGAAGTGTCACGTATTTATGTAAGATATCGAGGTTTTGGTGATTTTTGATGCTTTCGATATCTTGGAAGACTTTATGTTGCAATGTTTCTTGCGCTTCTGGTTTAATTAACGGCAAAGTTCTGTTCATCAAGGCGTTTAGTTTTGTTTCAAAATCTTGCGCTTGTTGATCAGAATAAACAAGTTCGTACGTTGGCGGAATTGAAATGTGCTCAACGTTTTGAATAGATCGTTGTGTTTCCGTCGAGAAGTGACGAATTGTATCGATTTCATCGTCGAAAAACTCGACACGAATAGGATCTTGTTGAGTCATTGGGAAAATATCAATAATCCCACCGCGCGCTGAAAATTCCCCCATTCTTTCAACGGCACGAACTGATCGGTAGCCAAGCTCAACAAGCTTTCGCTTGATATCGCTTAACTCATAAATGCCCCCGACCTTTAAACTAATTTCAGCATTTTCAAATATTTCGCGTGGTGTTAAATAACGCGTCGCTCCCGCGACGTGCGTAATGATTAATTTGCACTCATCTTGAATAATAGACGCTAACGTATTCATTCGCTCAATGCGAAGCTCACTACTTGAGGCGAGCATTTCTGCGGTTATGAACTCATCCATTGGAAAAAGAAGCACATCTGATTCATCCATAATGGCTGTTAAATTATCGTATAATCGCTGCGCATGATATAAATTTTGTGTCATGACAACGATGGGGCGTTTTTGCTCACTGTGGATAAGTTTTAATAAAGGTCCATAAAAAGATGGCGTTACCCCGCTCACCAAGACATTTTGATGATCTTGACTTAAACAATTTAATAAGGTACTCATGTCTTTTGATTTTAAAAGATAATCATTTGTCAAACTCACCAACATCACCTGCTTTCCCATAAAAACATATTATATTTATTCCATTATAAAAGACATTTATAAAATCAAGGCATCATTGCAGCTCACATCTACTCTTTCTTAGTATTTCCAAACCATTAAATAAAATACAAAAAACAAGAACAATTGTTCTAAAATGTGAGAAATTTATGATACATCGAACATACAATGCTTATTTACTATACTCCGTCATGACTTTATTAAACGATTCCGTTAACGCGAGTTCACAAGCTTTCACAGATATATCAACCGCCTGATTCACTAACGCCAACTCGTCTTCAGTAAACTTACCTAATACATAATCGACAACCGGAATTTTTGGATGACGATCAATTCCAACTTTAATACGTTTGAATTCTTGCGTTTTCAAATGTTGAATAATCGATTTAATTCCATTATGTCCACCTGCACTACCTTTTAAACGAAGGCGAATGCGACCTTGAGGTAAATCTAAATCGTCATAAATCACGATAATTTCATCTTCTTCGACATTATAAAAATCCATCACAGC
>DNGE01000159.1:6315-7736 GCA_003486705.1 Bacillota bacterium | reverse complement strand
ACCGCGCCCAACTTCACCTTTGAACTTCTTTTCATCAGATAATTGGATGCCCCATTTCTTACTTAATTCGTCAATCACCATAAATCCCGCATTATGACGCGTTCTTTCATATCTCGGTCCTGGATTTCCTAATCCTACAAATAACTTCATGTTGCACACTCCTTAAAAACATTTGTCACTTTTACGCTTTATTTGATGTCATTTCAACCTTTATCTTATTAAGAAAGTAAAGGCTGATCTCCTATATTTGATGGTTCCACCTACAAACAAAAAATAATTTATAGATAACAGAACCCACTTAAAACTTTTTCGATACTAACGTATCTCATACTCCAGTTAACATTTTTTCTGCCAAAAAATGATCTGGATCTCTATATATAGAAATAGAAAATCTATTTCACCTTATTTAAATCATGCCTTCTTACTTTGTGCTATTGGCACTACCGTATACCATTGTCTACTTAGAAAAATTCACGGCATAAAAATTTATCCAGACTTATCTATTTTACAAGAAGTATACATGATTTACCAACTATTATTTTGAGTAAGTTTCGTAAAATCTCATTTATTAACTAGCAATGATTATCAATTACAGATTCTCTCCTTAGTTTGGTCAACTTTTTCAAAAATTATCTAATCCGACACCATACTTTGTCGAAGTAATTTTTAAAATTGGGGATAAGTTAAATTGAGCTGTTTTTTTATTATTATTTTTAAAAAAACCACATTATTAGGCATTTTTAATCCTCACGCGTTTCTCAAGGGGTTGAATATCTGAGCGCTGCGCGCTCATCCTTCTTTAATTTTTAAACTTGTGGATAAAATTTAAATCGGAAAATAAAAAGCTGCTCGATGGAATCGAGCAACTTTTTTTTAGTTATAAAAAATTAGAAATTATATAATTCGCGGTTGTAAACGAATAAGTCAGATACTGGCTCATCGTTTAAGATGTGTAAAATTCCTTCAGCTAATAAGTTACCAACTGATAATTGTGTGATTTTAGGAATTCGTTTTTCTTCTGGCAGGTTAATTGTGTTTGTTGTTACTAACTCTTCAATTGCTGAGTTTGTAATACGCTCAGTTGCTGGTCCTGAAAGAATTGGATGCGTACAAGCTGCATATACAGATAACGCTCCGCGTTCTTTTAACGCATTGGCTGCGATTTGGATTGTTCCAGCAGTATCAATCATATCGTCGATGATAATCGCATGTTTACCGTCAACTTCACCGATTAATCCCATAACCTCAGCTACGTTTGGTTTTGGACGGCGTTTGTCGATGATTGCGATTGGTGCATTTAAGTATTCAGCTAAGACACGTGCACGAGTTGCTCCACCGTGGTCTGGTGAAACGACAACGATATCTTTTAAGTTTTTATCGATAAAGTATTTCGCGATAATTGGCATAGCGCGGAAATCATC
>DNGE01000159.1:3825-6100 GCA_003486705.1 Bacillota bacterium | reverse complement strand
AATATCGAAGAATCCTTGGATTTGAGTTGCGTGTAAGTCCATTGTCATAACACGAGTTGCTCCCGCTGCTTCAATTAAGTTAGCAACTAATTTTGCAGTGATCGGTTGACGTGCTTTTGCCTTGCGGTCTTGACGAGAATATCCGTAGTAAGGAACAATCACGTTAATTGTTTTCGCTGATGCACGTTTTAACGCATCAATCATAACTAATAATTCCATTAAGCTTTCGTTTACTGGCGCTTGTGTTGGTTGAACAACGAAAATATGATGTCCACGAACTGTTTCGTTAATATTAACTTGAACTTCTCCATCAGCAAAGCGATTAACTGTACAATCTGATAATGGTACTCCAATTTCATCTGCAATTTGCTGAGCTAATTCTTTATTAGCATTTAAACTAAAAATTTTGAATTTTTTACGATTGATTTCTGCCATGATGATATACCCTCCTAGAATTAACACACTTCAGACAATATTTTACACAATCTTACAATTTATTTCAATTTATTGAATGAACTTTTTGAAAATAATCTATTATTTACATTTTTTCGCGAATAATTTTAGCGTAACCTTCTTTTGTTACTTGTTTAGCACGCCCGATTGCAAAGGCATCAGCTGGTACATCTTTATTGATTGTTGATCCTGCTGCTAAATAAGCATTTTCTGAAATTGTAACCGGTGCGATTAAGTTCACGTTACATCCAACCATTGTATTGGCACCAATGACTGTTTTGTGTTTATTTTTACCATCATAGTTTACTGTAATTGAACCGCATCCCATATTAACATTTTCGCCAAGTAAAGCATCGCCTATATAACTTAAGTGTGCCGATTTTGCACCATCTTTAAACTCTGATTTTTTAATTTCTACAAAGTTTCCGATACGTGCTTTATTTCCAATTGTCGAATGCATGCGAATATGTGCGAATGGTCCAACTGTTGTGTTATCTCCAATTGTTGAATCAGAAATAACTGACGCGTTAACGTGCGTGTTTGATCCAATTGTCGAATCTGTGATTTGAGAGTTTGCTCCAATGATTGTGTGGCTACCAATCACCGTTTGTCCTGAAAGCATGACACCAGGATAAACGACAGTATCCGACCCGATTTCTACATCGCAACCGATGTATGTGTTTTCTGGGTCAATAATTGAAACACCATTTCTCATGTGCATTTCATTGATACGCTTGCGTAATACTTTTTCTGCATACGCAAGTTGCACGCGGTCATTAACGCCTAAAGTTTCTTCAAAGTCTTCATTTACGTAAGCAGTCACTTTTAAGCCCATGTCACGGATAATGCCTACTAAATCCGTTAAATAATATTCTCCTTGGGAATTGTTGTTCGTAATTTTGTTTAAACCTTCAAAGAGTACATTATTGTCGTAAACACAAACCCCTGTATTAATCTCACAGACAGCTAATTCTTCTGCATTTGCATCTTTTTGTTCAACAATTTTCAACACATTTCCTTCTGCATCACGAATAATGCGTCCGTATCCTGTCGGATCTTGTGCTGTTGCTGTTAATACGGTGATGGCTGCGTTTTGTTCTGTATGATAAGCGAATAATTTTCCGATTGTTTCTTCTGTTAATAATGGAACGTCCCCATAAGTTACGATCGTTACCCCGTCACGACCTTCTAACAAATCTTTTGTCATCATTACGGCATGACCTGTTCCTAATTGTTCTGTTTGCATCGCATATTCAACGCGGTCTTTTAACTCGGCACGAACTGAATCGGCTTCGTATCCAATAACCGTTACGATTTTTTCTACTCCTAATTTTTCTAGGTTTGTCACGGCATGATCAACCATTGCCTTCCCAAGAACTGGGTGTAATACTTTATGTAAAGTTGATTTCATTCGCGTCCCTTTTCCAGCCGCTAAAACAACTGCATATTTATTCATAAAAGTCCCTCCATTTAATTAATATCACTCTGTTTAGTATATCACATTTATCGTCCGTAGATGTAAAATAATCTAAATTACAACCGATTACATTAACTATAATTTGGTTTTTTTGTCGGATAATATTTTAAACTACTTTAGCTGACACGTGATGTAAACCTTGAAGCACCTACCCTTACGCATCACCACTCGTACTCAGCGATTCCCTATCGATCCCAAAACCTTCTAATCTGCGCCATGACTTTTTGGAATTAGGACTCTCTTTCCTATTTTTTCTTCCACGCTGAAAGGGGATTAGAAATATCACTTGAACATTGAAAATTTATTTTGTAACGAGATTCTTTCACGACTCTAATCACACTCAGA
>DNGE01000159.1:0-3584 GCA_003486705.1 Bacillota bacterium | reverse complement strand
ATAAATCGGGAATATCACTGAGAACATCGGCAAAAAACAGCCGATGTATAGTTCAACTAATCAGGCACAGCCTGAAGTTGAACTAACAAAAAAACTACCCCGCTCGAGGTAGTTTCAAATTTTTTATTCAGTTTCTTGATACGCTTTGATGACTAATTGTTCTAATTCTTGACGCGTATCATGGTTGATTGGATGTGCAATGTCCTTAAATTCCCCAGTTGCTGTCTTACGACTTGGCATTGCTACAAATAAGTGTTCATCCCCTTGAATCACTCGTAAGTCGTGGATAACGAAGCAGTCATCCAGTGTAATTGATGCGATTGCTTTCATTCTGTTTTCAGTCTCTACCTTGCGAATTCTTACATCCGTAATATTCATTTTCTCTTCCTCCTGTTGTATCAACTATACTCGTTGAATATACCATAAAGTGTAAGCACTTTTATGTTATTTGTGTGTCCTCTGTCGTATTTTAACCCTTTTTAATGTTAAAATTGTGTCCATTTTACCTTATTTTACAATTTTATTCAACTAATTTTTCCATTCGATTTTATGCCATCTTTTTCGACATTTTTCGCACACCTCACACTCATACGTGCTTACGCCCTCACCCACTATCCCATTTCAAGAAATTAAAAAAAATGAAGAGACCACCAGTCTCTTCATTTTTTGTCTATATTAAATCAATGTCTCATTTCTTCTCATCATAGTTCATGATGATTAGAAATATGATGAGATAAACGATTATCTTTCATACCATAATTAGTATGTTCAATAAAATATATTTTATCCTATTAATCGCACAGCAAATACTTCATGATCGCGCATGCAACCATTAATACTGTTCATAATACGTCTTAATTTATATTCACTACGCACTAGCGCAAACACTGTTGGCCCGCTTCCGCTCATTAAAACGGCATCAGCCCCAAACTGAACTAATTTATTTTTAATTTCAGCTACGACGGGATAGCGTTTCAGCGTGACATCTTCTAAAGAATTTCCTAAGCGATCAATGACACCTTGGTAATCTTTTTCATGAATGCTATCGATCATGCCTTGAATATCTAAGTGTTGCACATTTTTTGCATCTAACGCTTCATAAATTTCTTTTGTTGAAACACCCATGCGCGGTTTAATTAAAATAACCCAACATTTTGGCGGTGATGGAATTGGGGTAATCATTTCCCCACGACCTGTTGCTAAAGCCGTTCCCCCATAAACACAAAACGGAACATCAGAACCAATCTTAGCACCAATTTCAGCTAATTCATCAATTGAACAATCCACGTTCCATAATTCCTTTAACGCTTTTAATGTGGCAGCCGCATTACTACTTCCACCAGCAAGTCCTGCTGCAACTGGAATGCGCTTTTTAATGTAAATTTCAACACCCTTATTAATTTTAAAATGATTCTTAAATAGTTTCGCAGCTTGATAAGCTAAATTCTTATCATTTAACGGCATCTGATATTGATTAGACTTAATTTTAATTACATTTTGCTCAAGCGGCGTTACTGTAATATAATCAGCTAAATCAACCGTCGTCATAATCATCTCAACTTCATGATAGTTATCCGGACGTTTGTATAACGTATCAAGTGCTAAATTAATTTTTGCTGGAGCTTTAACAGTTACCATAGCCACAACGTCCTCCTTCATATCCACTCTATATAATCTGTTTCTATTTTATCACAACTAAAAAACGTGTAAACCAGCAACTCTGTTTTTTCAACACATTTTGCAAAGTAATCATTTATTAAATTTAGTTTGAGAAAAATTTTAAAAATTAACACCACATATCAAAAAAATTAAAAATAAATTCATTCCCTTTTTGCTTTTTATATCCCCAATAACGAAGCAGACGACCGTGATTGATTATTAATAAAATATTTCACCTAATTCTCACGATTTAGTATCACACTATTCACACGCATCATTTATACTATAAGTTGAGATTATATCTTTTATAGTTATGATTAAAGGCATAAAAAAAACAGCAAACTTAGTTTACTGTTTTCTTTAGGAAATATAATTAATCAAATTGTAACTCTACAGAACCTGTTAAAATGTCAATATAACTATATGAAACACGGTCTACCGAATCACGGTTGTTATCTAAATCAATGACAAAAACAGAAGGATACGTATTTGATAAAACGCCCGTGTGCTCAATGACACGGTTACGACTTTCATAGGCAGTTAGTTTGACTTCCTTACCTACTTGTTCACTCAACTCTTGACGAATATTTGAAAGATTATTTGCCAAAAACACCACGTCCTTTCCATTATAAAGCATATCATAAAAAGAAAATATTTTCAATAATATTATGTGAAAATATCTTGAAATTATGTACTAATAATGATAAAATAGTCTATTTTTATACTTTTCTAATTCCGTAGCGTAATGTTCCTTTAGTTTGAAGGCCACCGATACCGGCAATTTTAGCAATTGTCTTTTCAATTGCTTCGCGTAAATCGACTTGTTCTTCATAAGGTGTAAGCGCAACGGTTGCTGCAATGATTGCAGGGTCTAGGGCATGAATATTAATACGTTTTGGAGATGATGCAAAGTTTGCACCTGATCCAATTAACGCTTCAAAGTGGGATTGGCAAGCCCCCGCAATGACAATTAAATAGTCCAATGAGGGTTCTAAATCACGTAACGCATTTACGGTTTCAACAAAATATTTTGAGCTGCGATACGAACTTAAATCATCTTCATTCCCCTTTGTTTCTAGCGCATCATGCCCTGTGATTACCACAATGTTTGGACGGAGTTTTTTTACAAGCTCCGGCACGCGTTGCTTCATCTCTTTTTCAGGTATAGCAAACGCTTGCGCATACACTTTAGCATACTTATATAAACGAATACTCTTTTGTAAATATTCCTCATCCCCATCAATATGTAAAATGCGCCCACTAATATAAAAATCACCATTATTATAACTTCGCATTTCAGTCATGACAGGTGGTAAAATGGTACGATATTGATCAAATTCTACTTGTTCAGCACGTTGATATTCTTCACTTGAAATTACTTCTAAATCACTGATGGGAGCATCTGCCGTTAAACGAAAGAACACCCCTTTTAAATAAGCTGTTTCGCCAACAATTTTTTCTATTTTAAACATCGTGTCAGAATCATACGACTTTCTTCCTACGATGTCCCCTACATTAATCTTCCCACTCATTGATATCACCTCAACGTATTATATGCGCCTAATTTATTATTCGACACCTATCTTTTAAAAAAACATTACACGTTAATATGTAGCCATTTGAATTTGGGGATTAAGTTAATGTTTTTAAACGAAAAAACATTAACTTTTTCAGCTCTTTTAAAGAAAAAAAGCGTACTTTTTTTGATTTTAAGAACAAAAAAACACTAGAAAAACTGGTTTTTAAAACCATTTTCGCTAGTGTTTTTTACATGTTTACAAGTTGTTTTTTTATCCATTTAAGGGGTTAATGCGCTCTTGAAAATGCATGAATTTTTATAAATTTCAAGGTTTCATATTGAAAAATTCACCTTAATTTAAATGAGATACGACTCAAAAAGATGGGCGTGCTTAAATGTTTAAGGG
>DNGE01000003.1:8332-29768 GCA_003486705.1 Bacillota bacterium | reverse complement strand
GGATCATTCCTAACGAAATATTCAAGTAGGATCACCAGATGGTTTCACCTACTTCCGAGTTACCTTTTCTATTGTTTGCTAAACGATCTATTTAACTTAAAGCTCTTCTTTTTTCATATTAAGGTTATGATAGAAGTTTCTACCTATAAATGTGCTATCTTTTACTGGTGCACCTTTTTCTTGTATGCGTGGAACGCTAAATAGATATATATTTTGATGACTCACTTCAAAGAAGACTTGATAAAGCGTTGGAAGTTCACCGAATACCTTCATGACTTTCCCATTTACATCGAGATTGTAGGTATCTTCAAAAACAACCTCTTCTTTCATTGCATTATAAATTTTCATTTTAATCACGGCGGCTTCATTTTCATCGATATTCAAAAATCCATAAACTAAACTATGCGCCCGTTGCCCTGAGTAGGTACTAGGTGTTGAATATTTGAAACGCGGTTGGATAACCGGTGGAATATTATCCTCTTCATCACGCTCTTCTACCGCTTCAACATACATGGTGCCACTAAACCCTTCCAGGTCATCAAATTTGAAGCTAACGATTTGTCCTATCTTCACATTCGGCCATGTAATAGATTGTTGAGTTTCATTAAAAACACCGTTATCAGAAATATCAGATACACTCATTTTTTTAATGTCCAACCCAAAACAAAAGTATATTAACAGAAGAAGATATACATTACTTTTATTAACAATGACGGGGTGTTGAATACTAAGTACCTGATTTTCTGCAAAGTAGGTTTCTAATTGGGGAAGTTTATTTAATGGCGTTAAGTCTAAAACTTTGTTATCGCTAATATCCAAATACTGTAAATATGGTAAGTTACTAATTGAGGTGACATCTGAAATATTGTTGTGCGATAGATTAAGTTGTTTAATATGTTTTGCATACTCAAGGCCTGTTAAATCTGAAATATTAGCACTGCTTAAATCTACTAGTTGTGGCAGATGTCTTAAATCGTTTTTAGTTATATTCAAAGAGTCGCTTCTGTTTAAGATTTTATTTAAGGCTGCTTTTAGGTTTGCTTCAAATTCTACTTCTTCATCGGGATAATTAAGGTGTAAAACTGTTTCAAAAATTGAACCACCTGGATTAGTATTTTCGGTCAATGATTCAAAAACAGTTGAATAGGTATGCCCCAAAACAAAAACATCTTCATCAGAACTTACAGCAATTTTTTTACCTAAATCTTGTCCACTACCTCCTAAAAATGTTGAGTATTCTAAACTTAAGTCTTTCGTATTAAATTTTGAAATAAACGTATCCGAACCGCCAGCATAATAAGGTTGATAGCTATCATCAGTTGTAGGAAAGTCAACTGAGTTTGTTTTTCCCATTACATATAAAGAATCATTATCCCCTAGGACTATTTCATAGATTACATCTCTACCTGTAACAATTAACGGTACTGGTTTCATAAAATCATTAACTGCGTTATCTCGGTACTCTTCAGTACTTCCACCTAAGTAAGTCGCTGATAAAATGCTATGAACTTGAGGATCTATCTTACAAATAAATCCTGTATACTGATTCTTTCTTGTATTCGCACTTGAGAATATGCAAGTTCTCCATTTAATCTTCCCATTTTTATGCCGCCAATAGTTGTTCCTGCAATATATAAGTTCCCTTCAGTATCGATGGCTGCTGTTTTTATCAGGGTATCACCGAATCCACCATCAAAATATGTTTTCTGTATAAAATTACCTAATGGATCCATCTTCAGAATTGCACTAACAGCAAAAATGTCTTTACCTATTGAAGGTTGCATAGCATCAGGTGATGTTGGAAACTTACCTAATTCTAAATGCGGTTTATGCTGTTCTGGAATATAGACGTTATTATCAACATTTCCAATAACATAAACATCATAAGACGTTTGATTTGAATGAATAAGAATTTTTTTTCCATAATCAATCGCTTCTCCTCCTATCTGAGATGATAATAAGAGTTGCGTTGCGCTAGCATTTATATGAGCAATATATATATTCGGCCATGTCTTAAGCTCTTTTTTATCGCCATCTATTAACGTCGCATTTCCCGTCATCCATAATTCATTTTTGTATAAGGCTATCGAATTTATACTTGTAGACTTTCCTTCACTTAGATAGGTCATATAACTCACTAACCCATGATTATTAAGTTTTAGTAGGGCTGCCTCATTTTTACCTGAAGGATTGTATTGAATAACGTCTTTCGGATACCAGTTTGGTTTTGGTTTCGTTTCATCTAATTTTTTTCCTGCAATATTTGCAGAAAGATACAGATTCCCTAGTTCATCTACAACTAAATCACTAATACGTGGTAGCATGGTTTCAGGTTGGTCATTTAATATCTCTGGATCAACAGGAAACACCCGTCCCTTTTTATCTATTAGAGGGGTTACCTTAGGTAGCTCGCGGGGTTCAATAGCTAACTCAATTTGTTTAATAAGTTGTACTAGTTCGCCTGTAGCGCTTACTTTTTTTAACGTTAATGCCTCTACACGATACACCTGTTGTAACCAACTAGCTATCATATCAAGGGCTGCTTCATAACTCATTCCAGCCATTTTAACAAATATAATCATTAATCCTCTGACCCATTCTAACCGTAATGCATATGCTTTTACAGTTTTTATATCCTTGTACTGAGTTTTATAACTTGCAATAAATTGGTTTTTACTTGAATCAATATAAAAAGCACTTTCACTAACCATATTTGGAATTAACGAAAAATCATAGGTAACATTTAGCAAGACTGGTTTTGTTACATCGTAGCTCTCTAAATTAAATGTAATCATTTTATTTTGAACGTGATAACGTGCCTCAACATTAACTTCTACCCCATTGATAACTTGAACTGCTTTAGGCTTAGCTAAATAAAATACTTTCTCTCTAAACAAGATACTTAACTGACCCTCATCCGTAATTTCAGTCTTTTCACTTGCTTGCATATCCAATTGAATTGATTTTGGGTTTCCTTTTGGATAAATAATAAATGTCTGGGAAATATGATTTTTATACTCTCCGAACACCAAGTCAATGTTTGGATAAAGCACCTGATAAGTAATTGATTGATAATTATTGATACCTTTCAGATTTAATGACGGATATGCGGTGGTATGTAAAAGTTGATCTGAACTAATTATTTGTACGTTCTCGCTACTATTTTTGAATTTTATATTTAATAAATCTTTATTATATATTGTTAAATAAAGATCAACTTCATTTCTTTTAAAGTGCATTCTTTGGTTGTGATAATCGAGTATGTATTTAATCTCTTGTGGAAGTTGTGTCTCATTTAACTCAAAGTAAATAGATTCTAAATTGGATGTTGTGCTGATACCATCTTCATTAGACATAAGTTTTCCCCCTTAAGTTATAATTATTTTTAGATTATTGTTACCTGAACGATTCCATTAAACGTTTCATCCGAGCTATATTGCACTCCAACTGGATGGCCGAAATTAAACGTAAACATTTGACCTTGTGAAACTTGATTCCATGTAATGGTATGCGTGGTTTCATTGTAGGTTCCGTTGTCTGAAATATCTCCAATAATTGAAATTTCACCCACAAGATGTTTTAAAAAGTTTACTTTTAAGGTTGCCTTTCCTGATATCATTCTGACACTAACTCCGATTGTTTGGTTAGAAAAATACCCATCGCTTACAAAATTCAATTCACTTAAATCAGAAATATTATTAGTTGCAAGATTAATAAAATTTAATTCTTTTAGGTTGCTTAATAACTGAACCTCTTCTATTTGATTTTCTTGAAGATATAATCCCATTAAATATTTTGCTTTATCTAGGCCAGTTAGATTTGTTATCTGGTTGGAAGATAAGTCAATGACTCTAGGCATACTCAGTAAATCAGATTCAGTTATTTCATCTATAAGATCATGATTTATTATTCTATTTATTGCTATTTTTAAGTTTGAATCTAAAAATTCTACTGTATTTTCATTTTGCTTTGTTGGAATTTTAAAAAACATAGAAGAAGTTTTTGATTCAACAGGGTATTCACTAATTGATACTGGAAAATTTCTAGAGGCTGTTTGTCCAATTCCATACATATTTCCTGATTCATCAACCAATATCTGGTTCACTCTATCAACATCCTCGCCACCAAAGTAAGTTGAGTATTCTAACTGACTCAAATCACTAGTTAACTTAGCTAAAATACAATCTGAACGACCGAGAAGAACTGGTTGATACGCTTCATTTGTCATAGGGAAATCATGTGACTGACTCTCTCCAGCTACATAAATATAGCCGTTTCCATCAATAGCTATTGATTTTAATATACTCCTATTACCTGTATTTAAATCACCACCAGATCCTGATATATAGGGTAAAAAGCTTAAGATAATGGAAGAACCATTCCCTGTGTAGTCTTTTGATCCACCTAAATAAGTTGATGCAATTACATGTTGTTCATTTGCATCTATTTTACTGATAAAGCCGACATATTGTATTGGGCTAAACAAATGAGTTTTTTGATAACTACTTTTTAGTATTGGAACCCCACCTTGTGTTGAACCAATAATATACAGTGAACCATCTTCTTTATAAATCACATCATTAACAATCGTTTCTCCGTGATTACCACTAAAAAGCGTTATATATTCTGGAGTTCCAGAAGATAAAAACTTAGCGATAAATGAACCAGATGTTGCGTTTGGTTTCAACGTTTGTTGGTCCGTATTTAATGTTTCAAATTTACCTTTGATAGCTGGTGTATTATTTGAAGTTAAATTCATATCAACTTCAGCAGCTCCAACTACGAACACCTCATAGTCATCAGAATTTTTGGTTTCATTTAGAGTGAGACTAAGTCCAAAATCTGATAACTCGCCACCTATAAAATAAAATGACGTAGCTTTAGTAAATTCAGGATTTAATTTCATTACAAAGGCATCATGTCTATCACCATGAATTTTATTTGTGGCATAGGAAATCCTTTTCGAACAGGTGCTCCCTGTTATCCAAACATTTCCTATATGGTCGGCTTTTACTTTATTAGCAAACGTCATATCCATCATATTTTTTTTCATAACTTCCTGTAACGTATTAAATTCTCCTTTAAACAATTCTGCCAAAATTTTTTCTTTTTCTGGTTTAGTAATCTTACCAGGATCTCCACCAATATAAGTACTTGCTAATACTTTTTTAGTTTTACTATAATCTGGTGCGATTTTAATAACAAAAGATGTAATAATTCCTGTTACTTGGTCTAGTAATGCTTCTTTAGTCGGTGTTATTATATTATTAGTTGGTTTTTCATAATCAAATCCTAGAATAATTGCCACTAGAATAAAAACGAGGATATCTCCTATTATTGGTACTTGTTTAAACAATGCTACTAAAACTTTTATTGGGTCCATAATTGAACCGATTACATAAATATTTCCCTCATTATCGACTGCAATATCTGACCCGATAGCTGCGAGTGTCACTGAGTTTTTTAAATTCTCCAATAGGATAATATCATCACCTATCTGCTTGCCACTTGAATCAAATTTTCTAACTACCAAAAATCCTTTATACGTTGTTGTATGGGAACTATTTTTCTCAACAAAGTTTGCTTCAACATAGGTTGTTTCTGTTGTTAATACATAAATGTTACCAAATGAATCGCTAGTAATAGCTGTTCCATTATTAAATTTATTATATATTAACTTATCCTCTGAAATAAAATCATGTTTTAGATGCATTGAAAAATCGAAGACTGGATCAATAATAAGTGGAAAATTTGTATCATATGTTCCAATTTCAAATCCAATTATTCGTTCATCATATAGACAATATTTACTTTCAATTACTGTTTTGACTCCATTCAATTGTTGATACGAGATTGGTTTTAATAACTTAAACTTATTACTTTCTATTTCAATTGTTAAGTTACCCTCTATATCTATACCAAAATGAGAAGCACCCAAAATAGTAAACTGTATATTTTCTGGATTAATATTTGGTTTAATAATAAAATCTTGTTCCAGATATCCATTTTTCACATAAAATAAAGTGTCTATTCCATTATAAATATTTTGATACCACAGATGCTCATAATGTGAATGATTAATCGGTCCTAATGGTACTAGATTAGTTTGTGATGATGTATTTAGAAATTGTAGTCTGATTGGATGAGATGCATTCCTATTTTTTATTACATGTAATTCATTTTCATTAAACTGTATTTCATGATTTTGATTATTTAATAAATATTTATAATGTTCACTTTTTTGACTCTTTTTACCCATTTGTATAAAAGCACACTTTTTTTCGTTTTGAAAAAGAATAAAATCATCGTCAATCGCCATATTGATTCCCCCTTGAGCGATTTTTAAGACAGGTAATTTTTATAAAATTACCTATTATATTTTATTCTTTACACTTAGAAAGTTAAGTGTCTTTTAAATACGTATCTAGTAATAAAACAAAAAGACCTTCAAAGTAAAAATCAAATCTGTTAAGATTTAAACTTTACTTTAAAGGTCTTTTTTTGTTGAAGTGGCGCGCCAGGCAGGAGTCGAACCCACAACCCTCTGATCCGAAGTCAGATGCTCTATCCAATTGAGCTACTAGCGCCTAGCATAAAGAATAATTACCAATTTATTCTTGTTTTTATTATAAAAGATAACATCCGCTTTGTCAACAATGCAATTATTATTTATCTTGAACCACTTATCAACTATTTAGTTTGTGATGACTTTTTTAATGCTCGTCGCTTAAAGATTTTAATAAATCCACCTCAAGTAACGCCTGCCCTTTCAATGGAAATTTATCGGCCACACTCATCCCTAATTCATACCATGTTTGCATCTTTGCAACATCCTGATCTAAATATAAGGCACATGCTGCATTGACACGACATCCATTTACATCTTTATCTTGTGTTAATTGTTTTGCCACTTTTTCATAATAAAGCTTTGCTTTTTCTTCATTGAATTCAACAACTAAGTAAAAATAAATCAATTCATTGTAGATGCCTGGTAATAAAACAGAGTTTATTAAATCTAAGTGAGATTCTAATATTGAAATCATGGCTTTGACTTGCTGGCTGCCACCTAAATCGAGTGCTTGAAAATATCCATATAGCACCCGTTGTACATCAAACTGATTCATCTCACCATATAGAGGCAAAACGTCACCTCTAAAAACTAAATCTCGCGGTCTAATCCCACATCCTAACTGTGTGACAAGTTGAAACATTTCTAAGATGAGGTCTGATTCTTCATTATGTTTAAAGAGGCTGAAAAATATTTTACCATCTGTTTGCATTGGTCCCATTGTGAGTGGAAGTGCGTTGCACACAATTAGGATTAGGGTGGTGAATAGACAGGCCACCAAACTTCCGAGTAATAAGATAGATTTTGTACGCCAGAAGGTCATAAACATCGCGATAAAAATAATAGCAGAGATGGTATTTAGAATAACGCCCCCCGCAATAAATAACGCATATTGTCCACGTTTAATATCGCCGCGTGGCAACATCGCACATAATCCACCATACCCTTTATTCCGTTTGAGTGATAGCTTCATTTTACCATTCTCATAATCAAAGGACAGGGGTCCAATTCGATAACTAATGAGTTGATAATGAAATAGCTTACCAAAAATAAAATGACCAAATTCATGAAGATTAATTTGAACAAATATGTTGAGATACATAAAACCAATGATGAGCATAAACGTGTAAAATGGTATATCAACTTGATACGTTTCACTATAGTGTGCCAGACCAATGCCAAAGCCTACTCCAAGTACCAAACACACGATAAAAAATAGAATAACTCCTAACATAACCGAATTATTTGATTTCTTTTCTCCCATAATGTCTCCTCCCTTAACGTATTATTACAATATATGCGGCTTTTACCATTAAAGATGTATCTATTCCTTTTCAGTTGCCTTGAGCAGCTTTTTTTATGTTTGTTAACTTCACTTCGTATTTCTTTATTGTCATATTTTTTATGACTTTTTAAAAACAAAATTTGCACCTGTATCAGTTAAATTTTACCACATATTTTCAATTCCTTCTATTAGACATCGTTAATCATTTAAGCGATGATTTAACTTTTACATGTCAAAATGGGTATCGAACTTGAATTTTCAATTCGGATTAACCCTTGTTTTTAGCAAACATACACTAATTGTAGGCAAACATTTTTCGCCTATTCTTAGCAACACTCGATGTTTTAAGCTACATTATGCTATGATTCATGTTTTGTATAGTTAGAAGTTTTGATCTACTTTACCTTTTTATACATAATTTTATAGCAATGTTTGTGAGAAACCCATAATGAATTAGAGGTGATTTCACATGAATGCAAAAGAAACACAAAAAGCAAAACAACTACTAAAAAAATATTTTACATTAAAAAAAGTGTATTATCGTACGCGAAATGAAAATTTATATAAAGCCTCTGAAAAACTATTAAAAGAAGCCACGCTCAATTTAATATCTGCCGCAAACCGTGGTGATCATGAAGCACAGAAAATCTTAACGCAACTCGATGCTAAAAATCATATTGTATTAAATATCTCACAAAAACGACCGTGGTATTACTATGTCCTATGGGTCATTTTTATTGCCTATCTACTATTCTTTTTCATGTTTATGGGACAACAACTACTAACAAAATCCGCAACCCCAACGCCATCGTCTTACTCTTACGAGGTTGATGTAAAAAAGTCTGATGTCCCATCCACCACAGAAGATGATGATGGGACTGAACAAACGCAATATGACTACCCACTTCATGAACCACTTCTAATTATTCGCAACGCCCTATATCGCTATGTTTTAAAAACTGGAACCTTTCCAGAACAGTTAAATGACTTAACCAAAGGATACCCCTATAATTATTTACATACCATTCCCTTAAACCCCGTCAGTGGCACAAATGATGTCTACACGACCTACACAAACAAAGGAGGTTGGTACTACAATCCCAACCCTAATCCCGACCTCCCGCTACAACAACAAATTGTAGAAAGTGTTCAACCCAATGCTGGCCCTACAAACCAAAACTATTTTAGCCCACTGACCATAAAAATCTCATTAGCAGACAAACAACTCTATCTCGCTGATGATAACTATATTTACCATCAATTCCCAATTGCCATCGGAGAAAATAATGCTAGCCCCGTTGGCGAATATTATGTCGCACAAAAATTAACAACCCCACGCGAAGATATTCCCCTTCAAGATAACCCATACGGCACAAGACTCCTAGAACTTTCAAACGAAGATTACGCCATCCATGGAACGAATGATAATTCAAGTATAGGAAATGCCGTTACCAACGGCTGCATCCGTCTAACAAACGCCGACATCCAACTCCTCTTCGCCATGACACCACTTGAAACCCCAATTCAAATCGCTAACAACCAAAATGAATTATGGAATGACCTCACTCCGACGCAATGGCAACCACAATTCATTGACCAACCAAACGCTCTACATGATTATTTAAGCAATCCAGACAATCCGAATACCCCAGATGCAATCAAACCCTTATTAGACAATATAAATGCAATCTATCAAACTGATAAAGCACCTGTGACTAATCCAGATTATATCTCAGATAACAAAAAAGAATGGCGCAACTAGCCATTCTTTTTTAATTGATTTTTATAAACTAGCACACGTGCAAGTTTGCGTGGAATAAACCGGTTAAAGAAAATTAACATTTTATTCTTTGAACCATTTATTATAATAGGCTTGCGCTTAAACAACTCAGCGACTGCCTCGCGTGCAACAACATCAGGCGTTGGCAGCGTGCCAACTTGCCCAATTGCAGCTCGCTTTTGAAAGTTCGTGGCCACAGGACCCGGACAAAACGCACTCACCACAACTTGCGAGTTCGCTTGCGCGAGCTCCTCGGCAATTCCTTCTGTTAAGCTTAGCACATAAGCTTTACTCGCATAATAACTCGCCATGAGCGGCCCTGCCGAAAAGGCGGCTGTTGAGGCCACATTTAAGATGTAGCCACTATCTCGGGACACAAAATCACGCAACCATAATTTCGTTAAACTATGAACAGTTGTCATATTTAACTGCATCATATTCAGTTCTTGATCTAATTCTATCTCATGAAACTGACCAAACAGTCCATAGCCTGCATTATTAATAAGTACTTCAACCGGATATGATTTATAGGTCTCATATAACGCATACACGTCATGGCTATTTGATAAATCAAATATTCCTAGTTCTACTTCAACATCGTGAAGTTGTTGAATCTTAGATTTAATAGCAGCTAACGCATCGCTTCGTCTCGCTACTAAAATAAGATGATAACCACGCGCTGCTAGTTCATACGCAAAAGCTTCACCAATTCCTGATGACGCCCCTGTAATGACTGCATATCTCAATGTCACACCTCCATTATCCTTTTTTTTCAACCTGGCGCTTAACCCAGAACTGAATCACTAACCCTGTAAAAATTATAAATGGAATCATAAAAACAAATCCGATATTCTGCTTATTCCCAATGACTTGAATCATCATCACTTGAAATGAAAAAACACTTAAACAGGAATAAATTGCTTGTCTATTTGCTAGTTTTTTATCTTCATGAACAAGCTTAACGTATGGTGGAATCGTATATAGTATAGCTAATACAAGAAATACAGCTGCAAAAATAACGATCAAATCACCGATTTTTGAGGAATAAACAAATTGTAATAGTTTAGATATCACAGATAATAGGAGACCTATCACCAAAAATAAAGTATTCTTTTTCATCTTCTTCATCCTCTGTGCTTTAAAATGATAAAAGAAGAAAGCAAAACTTCACTTTATGTAAAATAAAGTTTTGCCTTCTTCCTTCCGTATTATTTATCACTATGTTTAGCTAAAATTTCAATAGCACCTTTGGCTGCTTGTTGTTCAGCTTCTTTTTTCGTTTTACCCATTCCTCGACCTAATACAATGCCATCTAACATAACATTCGCTTCAAATGAGCGATTGTGTGCTGGACCTGTTTCAGAAACGATACGATACTCAATAGCTTTTTTCGAATCAGCTTGCACTAATTCTTGAAGGGTACTCTTATAATCAAACACTTGGGTTACTTCACCTTCTTGATAAGCTTTATGAATAATCGCATGAACAAACGTGTAAACCGTGTCTAGACCTAAATCTAAATACATCGCTCCAATGAACGCTTCAAATGCATCAGCAAGTACCGTTGGACGCTCGCGACCACCTGAATTTTCTTCACCTCGACCGAGTAATAATAATTTCCCTAAGTTTAAGTTGCGTGCATAAGTTTCTAAAGATGGCTCACAAACAAGTTGAGCACGAATTTTTGTCATTTCACCTTCAGACAATATTGGTTTTAAACTATATAAGTAATTTGAAACCGTTAACTCAAGCACAGCATCCCCTAAATACTCAAGACGTTCATTATCTTCGATTTTAAGGTGGCGATGTTCGTTTACATATGATGAATGCGTGAACGCTTGTGCATACACATCGATTTTTCGATAGTTAATTCCTTTGTTACTTAAGAATGTCGATAACTCTTTTAAATATGTCATACTTTCACCTCCAAACATCAATCAGAAAATATTATAACGCTTTTTTTTTCATAGTACAAGAGTCTGCAAGGCAGACTCCGTAAATATAACTAGAATAATCACAATTCTGTGAGAAATTCGACAAAATACTTTATTCTACTTCAACACTTTTTAATGATGTACTAATTTTTGTCACAACATCGTTACGTACTGCTTCACGCGCTTGACGAATTGCATTCATTAATGCGATAGAATCTGATGATCCGTGTGCTTTAATAACAGGCGCTTGTACACCTAATAAAATAGCTCCCCCAACCTCAGATGCATCCATACGTTTTTTAATACGTTTAAATGTTGATTTTAAAATTAATGCCCCAATTTTTCCTTGAACTGATGACATTAATTCTTCTTTTAATAAACTAAAGATTGCTTTAGACGTTCCTTCAACAGATTTTAATGCAATATTTCCAGAATATCCATCGGCAACAATAATATCAACATCACCTGTAATCATTGTTTTTCCTTCCATATTACCTGCAAAGTTGATAGACTCATCCGCTGCAATTAAGTTGAACGCTTCTTTTTGCAACTCAGTCCCTTTACCTTCTTCCGTTCCAATATTTAATAACCCAACACTTGGATTTTCAATATGTAACACTTCTTTGGCATAGATCGAAGCAATTTTAGCATTTTGATATAAGTATTGTGGTTTTGCCTCACTTGTAGCACCGGCATCACATAATATCGTAAATTTCCCTTTTTTGATTGTTGGCATGACCGGGGCAAGTGCTGGACGTTCAACCTCTTTTAAACGTTTAACCACTAAAGTTCCCGCTGCAATTAAAGCACCTGTTGCGCCTGCAGACACAACCGCATCTACTTCTTTGTTTTTCGCATCACGGCATGCACGTACAATAGAAGAATCTTTGTACTTACGAATCGCTAAAGCCGGATCTTTAATATCCATTGGAATCACTTCTTCACAATGAACAATTGAAATACGTTCATGACTTTCTTTCATAAACTTTTTAACGTCTTCTTCACGCCCATATAAAATAACTTCAATATCATTAAAATTTTTAACAGCTTCGATAGCTCCTAAAACTGCAACCTCTGGCGCGAAATCTCCACCCATGGCATCTAAACCGATTTTAATCACAAAACTCACCTCTACTATAATTATTAGCTCATACCTCTAATTATAAACTATTTTAAAAGATTTGGGTTAATAATCCTGCGAATATTCATGACAATTACACTAAATATATTTCCCAGTTTTATTACTTTAAATCATTTTTATTTAAATTCCTAGTTTTTATGTCACATATTTCTTCCCATTAATCTAAATGATACGCTTCATGCGCCACTGTTTTTTCTAAATAGAGACGAAGGGGTAAAAATTCATTATTATGTTGGAATTCATCATTATTTAACAATTCATAAGCATCCTGCATCGCGACTTCTACGATTTTGTAATCTTGTACTAAGTCAGCCATTTTAAACACAGGCAATCCAGATTGGTTGACCCCAAAGAAATCTCCAGGTCCTCGTAATTTCAAGTCTGCCTCTGAAATTTCAAATCCATCATTGGTTTGGGTCATAATGCTTAAACGTTCCAGGCTTGTTTCATTCTTAATATCACTCATCAAGATACAATACCCCTGATCAGATCCTCGTCCGACACGACCGCGTAACTGATGTAATTGAGATAGTCCAAAACGATGTGCATCGTATATGAGCATGAGATTGGCATTTGGTACGTTGACCCCGACCTCAATTACGGTTGTTGAGACAAGAATCTGAATTTCATTAGCTGCAAACTTTGCCATGACTTCATCTTTTTCAACTTGTGTTAAACGCCCGTGCATAAGTCCAACCTTGGCGCGCCCTTCATAATGGGCTTGCCACTTATGATACACTTCCACCGCATTTTCAACATCGAGTGCCTCTGATTCTTCAATCAGCGGTGTAATAACATAGGCCTGTTGCCCTTTATCTAAAATTTCCGTCTGGATAAAATCCATCGCACGTTTTAGTTTATCCGTCTCAATATGAAAGGTTTGAATGGGCTTACGCCCTTTCGGCATCTGATTGATGGTTGAGACATCCATATCACCGAACACAGAAATTGCCATTGTACGTGGAATCGGTGTGGCTGTCATCATTAAGACATCCACGAATTCTCCTTTTTCACGTAAGATTTTACGTTGATTAACACCAAAGCGGTGTTGTTCATCGGTAATAACAAGCCCTATGTTTTTAAAGATAACATCTGGTTGGATAATGGCATGTGTTCCAATTAATAAATCAATCTCTCCGTTTGCGAGGCGTTCTAGTAATTCTTTACGCTTTTTCCCTTTAACGGAACTGCTTAAAAATTCAACGGTTATGCCCTCAAATTGGCTAAATAATTCTTGTATCGATTTAAAATGCTGCTGACCTAAAATTTCTGTTGGAACCATGAGTGCTGTTTGATAGCCAGCCAAGATTGTGGCATATAAAACGACCGCGGCAACGACTGTTTTTCCTGATCCAACGTCTCCTTGTAATAATCGGTTCATGCGTGTTTCATCTTTTAAATCTCTTTTTATTTCCGTCAAAACTTTTAACTGAGCCTCTGTCAACTCAAACGGCAGTGACTTAATAAAAGCTTCCACTAGCGTTTCATCAAAGTTTTTATTCGCCCCGAGACGCTCGTTTTTCGTTGTGCGTTTTAGATATTGCATTCGAAGTTGAAATTTTAATAACTCCTCATATTTCACGCGACGTTCTACTTGTTTGACTTGTTCTTTATTTTGCGGAAAATGTGCGAATTGAACCGTATCACGCATGGATAATAATCGATAGCGTTCTTGCAGGGTAAGCGGTAGATCATCGTTCATTAAATGCCCATGTGTATCGAGGGCATTTTTGACAACCTTTTTAAATGTCGTCAGTTGCACGTCTTTTAGTGTGTACACCGGTTCTAAACTGCGCCCTTCAACGGTCCCAAACTTCACTTCCGTTGCTGTTAACATTTGACGGCCTAAATCCCATTTCCCTGTGATTGTTAAAATGGCATCAGGTTTAATTTTATCTTTTAAAAAGTGACGATTAAACATGACCACTTTAATGACTTCTTGATTGACTAGCACATTAAATGTCGTGCGTGATTTCATTTTTGAATAAAATTGTACCTGACAACCTGTAATAGCTGTCCCCTCAACCGTAATTTTTTCATCATGTTTCGCGAGATGAATATCTACTTTCTCATAATTCTCATAGCGGTATGGAAAATATTCAAATAAAGATTGAACATCCGTAATATTTAACGTTTCTAATTTTTCAACCATTGCCTTTCCGACACCTTTGATGTCTGTTAGGGAAACACTTGAAAGCGACATTGTCTCACTTCCTTCCTTTTATCTCTCCTCTTATTTTAGCACAAATGTTTGGATTTTATATACGATAAGCACTTAATTTAATGTCACATCTCTTTAAATCAACGAATCTTATACTTTCAATACATTATTATTTACAACTCTTCTATAAATATTAAAAAGACTGCTTTCACAGTCCTTCTGTTTTCATGTAACGTGATTACGTCTAGTATTTAACTTTAAGATGTTTTACTTCTTGTGTATAGGATTTGAATAATAATACCTAATACAAATCCTATAACAATTAAACTGGTGTTAAAAATGGCCCCACTCATATTAGAATAAGGTTTATTCGTTAGATACAGAACATACTCCATTGCTAATCCTAACGTTGCCGAAGTTAGAAGGATCGTACTGAACAACACTTTTTTATAAATACACTCCCCAAAGCAAGACAAAACACGTATAAATATAAATCTAAAATAACAGTCCAATCTATATAGCGCACCAGACATAGATAACCTAATAGCCCTAAATAAATAAGTAAACTACCTAAAAAACAAACGGACTGTTTTGACATTATTTTATCCACTAGCACTCCGCCTCCCCCTATAGTCTATCCTTTTTTAAAACAACAGTTTAACATTTAACACCCTTCAGTTAAATCTATTAAAGTCTAAAACAAACAAGCGCAGCAATAATAACTCGCAGATAACTTAACTTTCTATTCCTTTCTAAACCCTCATTTATCTTCTGTTTATTGTTAAAAATTCTTTTTAAAGTTATCCACACATATCCTGAAACGTTGAATGTCCCTTATACATCATACGCTAAAGACCCCAATCTTATAACAAGACTTTTTCATTGCATGCTTGCTAATAAGACATCTTCCTCAAAATAAGCTATAATAAAGACGAGAATAAAATCATATGGGAGTCTAGACATGAAACTAAATAAAATTCATCACGTGGCCATTATCGCCTCAAATTATGAAACATCGAAACACTTCTACGTCAACGTATTGGGATTAGAAATGATTAATGAAGTCTACCGCGAAGAAAGAGATTCTTATAAACTCGACCTCAAACTAGGCGATAGCCAAATTGAACTCTTTTCCTTTCCAACACCACCTATGCGACCTACAAATCCTGAAGCTCGTGGCTTAAGACATTTATGTTTTGAAGTCGATCATATTGAAACTGCAGTCAAGGAATTAGAATTGCACGGCATTGAGGTTGAACCAATTCGGGTGGATGAGTACACGTTAAAAAGATATACCTTTTTTAAAGATCCAGATGATTTACCGCTTGAGCTTTATGAACGATAGCTCAGTTTTTAAGTTCTTTAGTTCATTTAGCTTATATTGTTGGATCAAAAAAACATGTATTGCTTAATCATTTAGGGATTTATTTCTAGCTTAGCAATTCTATAAAAAAACAATCAACTTGATTCAAGCTGATTGTTTTTTTATGTCGTTTAATTTTCTACAATAGTAGCGTCTTGAACATCAGTATCCGCAACATTTACATTTGTGTTGATTGAATTTGTTTTAGTTAATGCTTTCTCTACAATATCCATCATATTTTTACCAGTTAAAGCTTCCACTGCTTCTGGAACCATCCCTGCTATTGTATTAATATAGCCAGGAATTTTAGAGGCTCCACCATTTTCCCCACCTTGATCCATAATAACAATTTTTTCAGTTTGAGCTAATGGTGCTGAGATAGCGTGTGCGATCTCTGGTAATTTTTCAACCATTAATTCTAAAATTGCTGCTTCACCGTATTGCTTGTATGCTTCCGCTTTTTCGCGCATCGCATCTGCTTCAGCTTGTCCTTTTAAGCGGATGGCTTCAGCTTCTGCTCTACCTCTTAATTCAATTGATTTCGCTTCTGCATCTGCTTTTAAACGAATTTGCTCAGCTTCAGCTTGAGCTTGAGCAATTTGGCGAGCTTTTTCAGCTTCTGCCTCTTGAATGGCTTTATATTTTTGAGCCTCAGCCGTTTTTTCAATTTCTGCTTTTAATTGCTCTGTTTTACGCAATGTTTCCTGATGAGCCAAATCAATTTCCATTTGCTTACGTTTAATTTCAACTTGCATCTGTGCTTCAGTCACTTCTTTGTTACGAATATTTTGCTCAATTGAATACGCCGCATCTGCTTTGGCTTTTGCCGTTTCTTGTTCTTGACGATATTCATTGACCTTTAATACATTATCTTTTTCTGCTGCTGCAACTAATGTTGCTGCTTTTAATTCTTCTTCTTTAGCCGCACGGTCAGCCGCAGCGCGTTTAATAGCGACATCACGAGCAGCCTCAGCTTTAGCAATCGCCGCTTGGCGTTTTACTTCTTCTGTTTGTTTCACCCCTAATGATTGTAAATATCCATTTTGATCACTAATATCACGAATTGTGAAGGTCTTAATTTCAAGCCCCATTGAACTTAAGTCTTCTACTGCAATCTCTGAAACCTTAGACGTAATCATCTCACGATTTTTAAAAACATCTTCAACTTCAAGTGTTGAACAAATTTCTCTTAACTTTCCTTCCATGACTTCCTGAACTGTTTTTTTGATGTTCCCAATTGTGGTATCTAATTTCCCCGTATTAAACTGCTCCATTGCCGAGTAAATTGAAGTTTCTGCTTGACGAATTTTAACAATAATTGTTCCTGATACATCGAGTGGTACACCTGTTGTACAAAGTGACCCTATGACTTTTACATCAATACTCATATTTTCTAAACTAATCATGTCCGCTCGTTCTAATACAGGAATAACTAATCCCCCACCACCTGAGATAACACGTTTTTTCAACCCTGTAACAACTAATGCTTTGTCTTGTGGTACTTTACGCCAAGTACTTAAAACCCCAATAAGTAAAACGATAATCGCGACAACTACAATTGCTGAAATAACAACTACATCCATCCTTATCCCACCTTTTAAATGATTTTATTTTCTTTCTTTACTGCTTCTGTTTCAACCAGATCGACAAGTAAAAAACCAGAATTTATTCCTAAAATCTTCACACTAGTTCCTCGGTTGATTTTTTCTTTTCTTTCAGTTTTTGTTGAGTACGTTAATGTGTTTCCATTGATAACAACATTTGCTTTGCCAAACTGTGTCGCCGATGTCGGTTCTATAATTGTTGCCAACTTCCCGACTAATTCTTCCTCTTTAACAGAACTAGTTGACTGTGCGCGTTTTAACGGTTTTATTACGCCGTACTCAAATATTGCACATCCAACTAAACCTATTATTAGCCCACATATAATAATAGCTACGACACTGAGTTGAGTTTCATTCGTGGTCAACCAACCAAAGCCACCAAATAGTAAAATACCAAAGATGACACTTCTTGTTGAAAAATTAAATCCGAGAGTTAGACCATCTAAGTCCCCGTCCCCCAATCCATCTAACACTTCACCCAATACCATTGTTGCTATAATCCAGAAGAAAGAGCAAAAGAAACAAAGTTGATAAAACAATAACACACCTCTCACCTCTTTTTAATATTGAATTATTTTCCAACTATACTTTCATTATATAGCATTTTTTACCAAAAATATAGAGGGGTGTTGCGTATTTTATGAGGACAATATCTTGTCGTTTAGAATTCATTATAATGACTCCTATTTAAACATAGCATAAAAACTTGAAAGGATTCATCATCTGCTTTCCATAAACTAAGATTAACTATTAATCATTAGTCTCTCTCTTACATGCTTAACTCTTAAGTTGTCTTATTTTTAAAAATTCTTAATAGTAGGATTTTTTATATGAAAAAAAGCTATCCAACCGCACTAGGCTTTGGATAGCTTTTTCTTATATAAAATTACTCCACAGAAATAATGTATGAGTAAACAGGTTGTTTTCCTTCAAAGATTGTAACATCTACATCTTCGTAATGGTCTTCGATATATTCAGCTAATTCATCAGCTTCATCTTCGTCAACACCTTCTCCGTAGATAATTGTTACAAGTTCACAATCTTCATCTAACATTTTATCCATTAAAGCACATGCACTTTCATAGCGATTCGCTTTTGAAACGACGATGTCTTTATCTAAAATTCCAATGAAGTCATTTTCTTTAATGTCTACACCGTTCATTTGTGTATCACGAACAGCATAAGTTACTTGTCCTGATTTCACTTCTGAAACAGCTTGAGTCATTTCTTCTTCATTTTCTGTTAAATCAACATTTTGGTTAAACATCATTAATGCTGTATATCCTTGTGGAATAGTTTTAGATGGTATAACCACGACATTAGCTTCTTCTGTTACATCTTTAGCTTGGTTTGCAGCCATAATGATGTTTGAGTTGTTTGGTAAGATAATGATGTTTTTCGCATTTAATACTTCAATTGCTTTTAAGAAGTCTTCTGTTGAAGGGTTCATTGTTTGTCCACCTTCAATTACATAATGACATCCATGGCTTTCAAATAATTGTTTAATTCCTTCACCGGCAACAACTGAAATAATTCCATACTCCGCTTTTTCTTTTGGTTTAGCAGCTACTTCTTGTGTGTTTACAATTTCGCTGTGTTGTTCAGACATGTTTTCGATTTTTAATTTCACGAACTCACCATGTTTTTGAGCCATTGATAAAACATCACCTGGCACTAATGTATGCACGTGAACTTTAACGATATCTTCATCTTGAACAACAACGATTGAATTACCCATTTTAGCTAAACGATCACGTAAAGCTTCTTCTGTAAATGGATTAAACTTTAAACGTTCTTCATCTAAGCGTAAGATAAATTCTGTACAATATCCGAATTCACCATCTTCAGCTTGCAATGTTGCTTGAACGCTTTCTGCTCCATCATTAGCTGTTTCATCAATTTCAATCATTTCACCTTTTAATGCTTTTAAGAACCCTTCAAAGATAATAGTAAGTCCAGCTCCCCCACTGTCTACAACTCCTACTTCTTTTAATACAGGTAACAAATCAGGCGTACGATTTAATGAGGCATGCATTTCTTCAATCACTAATTCGTATAATTCAATCACTGATTCTACACTTTCATATCCTGTAACAGCATACTCAGCTGATTCACGTGCAACAGTTAAAATTGTTCCTTCAACTGGTTTCATAACAGCTTTGTATGCAGTTTTTACTCCACTATCTAAAGCTTTAGCAATATCTTCAATACTTGCAACATCTTTCCCCTCAAGTCCTGTAGCAAACCCACGGAATAATTGTGATAAGATTACCCCTGAGTTTCCACGAGCACCCATTAATAAACCACGAGATAATGTCTTTGCAACCTTACCGATTGATTCTTCTTGTAAGTTAGCAATTTCTTTTGCTCCCGCAGTCATAGTCATGCTCATATTAGTTCCAGTATCTCCATCTGGTACAGGGAAAACATTTAACGCATCAACATGACGAGATTGATTTGATAAATTATTTGCTCCATTTAATACCATTTGTTTAAATACTACACCATTAATATGTTTAGACGACATCTTTAGTCTCCTCCTAGCGATCTAACCCTTTAACACCTTGCACGAAAATATTAACTTCTTTTACGTGCTCTCCAAAAGTTTTTTGAGTTACGTATTGTACTTTTTTCTGAACTTCGTTACAAACTTCAGTTACTTTAATCCCAATACCAATAATAATATATAAGTCGACGATCATTTTATTTTCTTCGTCAACGCGTAAAGTAACACCTTTACTATAATTTTCTTTTCCTAAAACAACAGCTAATCCATCTTTTACAAGATTTTTTGACGCCATCCCAACTACGCCGTAACATTCAGTCGTTGCGTTTCCGATGACTGTAGTAAGAGCATCCTTAGAAATATCTATACGACCATATTGATTTTTAATTTGGACTGTCATGATTGACAAACCTCCCTCATCACTATATTGCTATCTTTAAATCATTTTACTATATCTTAAACTCAAACACAAGTTAATTAAAGCATGCGGAAATGTCACCACACAAATTAGCTTGTAAAAATATACTAAATAACCTTTTTCTATCTTTATATATATGTAACTGATATTCTATTAATAGATTACCCCATTTTAAAGTAGAATAATACTTAGACTTAAATTTTTATTTATCTAATATTTTGCTATGCGATTCAAACGACAATCTCTTGTGATTTCATGGCTTAAGCTCGTATTTTTAAGCATTTTTTAATATAAATTACCAATTTTACAATAAATACATAACATATTGTGCGTAATTCTATCAAAAAAACTTGATAATATTTTAAAAATGTGATAAATTAAATAAAGTCTTATGAAGTAATGTAACAAAGGAGGAAATAGATATGGCTCGCGTATGTGTAGTTACTGGTCGTCGTACTAAAACTGGAAACCAACGTTCTCATGCTATGAACGCTTCTAAACGTTCTTGGGGAGCTAACGTTCAAAAAGTTAAAATCTTAGTGGATGGTAAACCTAAAAAAGTTTACGTTTCTGCTCGTGCTTTAAAATCAGGTAAAGTAGAACGCGTTTATTAATAAATAAAAAGCAACCTTCGGGTTGCTTTTTTATTATGCCGTTATTTATTTTTTGTTTATGA
>DNGE01000003.1:1447-8085 GCA_003486705.1 Bacillota bacterium | reverse complement strand
AACACGACGATTAACGCATCTTGTCAAACTTAAGCAAGTGTCATCCCTTAACTCAAGCAGCCTACTTTTAGCCCATTAATATAGAAAAAAAAGTTCAATCAGCCAGATTGAACTTTTTTTTCTTAATCGATCCAAATACGTACTTTAGCATCCTTAGAATCAACACTTAACAGATCTCCAGTGTAATCCAAATCAATTAAGCGAATAATTTCTTCAGTATCGATATGAATATCTTCTAATGAATTTTTATTAATTTGGTCTTGAACAAATCCCATTTTTAAAAAGGCTTTTGCAGCTTTTAATGGAATATTAACTTCAACCGTTGTTTCATCCCCTTCTTCATTTGCATCCACATCAATATGTAAAAAACGGCCTAAATCATTACCTCTAGCAATATCTATTTGTTTATTTGCTGACTCAATCGTTGCCATTAATTTTTGACCTTCTTCAGCCGTAATAACTTTTGATTCTACCATTTTTAAAATCTTCATTACTTCTTCATTCATTATAATCATCCCTTCATTAATCCGTTATTTTTTTTAATAAGTCATTCGCAACTTCAACAGAAATCTCACCATTTTCAAGTTGATCTAATACGTCTTTTCTAGTTTTTAATTCTGACGTTACAAACCCCAACGATTTAATTGTCTCATCAAGCATTCGACGAACCGTCGGATAAGAAACACCTAGTTCCTTTTCAATCTCTTTTATATTCCCTCTATTTTTAAGAAATACTTCCGCGAAATGCAACAGGTCTTTTGGCAAATAATTAAACTGACTTAAGGTAAATTCCCCTTGAATCTCCGTTTGGCAACTATTGCACTTTAATGTTTTAACCATAAGTCGATCCTGACACACAGGGCAATGTCCTAACACTTCATGCTTCAATCTAAACACATCACTTTCTATTACAACATTTATTTCGTTTCAATTAAGACCGTTGTATCTTTTGATTTAATCGACACTAGCGTCATAGCAGGATAATTCTTAAAATCTTTAAGCACAATCTGAATAACCTTAATTAATAATTTCATTTCTTCCTTACGAATATGTGAATTTGCTTCATCATCTTTTTTACGTACTAACAAGATAATAGGTTTCGCTATGTTTATCACACCATTTACTAAGCCAATATATAAGCCTGAAAAGCGAAAACGCACTTCTTCTGCCTCAATTTTTATACTAAATTTCTTTGCATTCTTAATTCCTTTTTTCTTAGCTGCTTTTTCAATTTCTTTTTGTGCTTGTTTTACAGTCAGACGGCCCGCTTCAAGTCGTTCAAGTATTGACACATAACACACACCAATCACCACCTTTTTCCATTTCCCTTTAGTCATATTATATGTTATCACCGTTATTCCGTCAATGATTAAATTAACAAAATTAATTGTGCTATTAATTTTATTAATTTTTATAAACTATAATTAATCATTTTAACGAATAAATCCTTAATTTTATTAACAAACACTGTTTACAGCACATATTATTCACCCCCCCTGTATCTGCACCGTCACTTCTATTAAAAATAATTCAACCCTCTCGTAATAAACTTACGACTAAAACTCCTATTAACGCAAGCACATCTGCTATAACCATTCTAATTAATCAATTTGTTCACACCAACATTAACTCCCAATAATAGATAAAAAAAAACTGTCGAGCTTTTCGACAGTTTTTAGTTCTTCTTGAATAAATTCATACATCCAACAACAATAGCACTTAACCATTTTGGTAATTTGATCGTGTAAAATCTCATATGAACACTCCTTTTGACTGTTACTGATTTCTTTACACTATATGTGTATTGCGTTTAAGATATGACTAATCATGACTATTTATCATTAAAAGTTGGCCTGAATCAAACTTTATTTCAAACACTTCATCTAACATTTCATTACTAACACAACGAATATCATCTTGTTTTAAATGATAATTTTGTAAAGGGTACTTTAGGTTTTTAAACGTCAATCCCGTTACATCTTGCTCATAGGCAAAAAAAGATAAGTAAACATATGGGAGTCTATCAAAAACATAGTGACCTGGATTTAAAATAGTGACTGTATTTTGTTCATCATATAACGTGAGCTTCACCAAAGAACTTGCAAAACGAGCTAACAACTTAAGATTAGCCATCGTATGATCAAATCGACCACCCAGCGTACCAAACAATCGAATTTCATCACAATTTAAGCTTACGGCGTACTCAATCGCAACTTCCGTATCGGTCTCATCCTTTTCAGGTTTAAGCACCCTCACATCCTTACAATGCGCCATAACATATTCCAGTTCATCTTTTGTAATCGAATCAAAATCCCCAATACACGCATGAGGCGTTATCCCTTGTTGTAGTAATTGAATTGACCCACGGTCAACACCAATATTATAGACATTTGCCGCTTCAAAATAAGTTAAATCCAACTTTTTTATCGGCCCACCGCAAACAATATTTACGATCATTTATTATTCACCTTTAATCTTTTGAATGGCTTCAGCACGATTTGGCGCATTAAAGACAGCCGAACCTGCAACGACTACATCAACACCTGCCGCTTCACATAAACGAGCCGTTTGCTCATTTACTCCACCATCAATTTCAATAATGTATTCATAACCTAATGTTTGGCGCCATTCATTTAATGTTTTTACTTTTTCTAACGTGTTTTCAATAAATGATTGCCCACCAAAACCAGGATTAACAGACATAATCAAAACCCAATCTACATCGGCTAATACATGCTTAATCATCTCAACTGGTGTATGTGGATTTAATACTACCCCACACTGAACACCACTTGATTTAATTAACTGTAACGTGCGGTGTAAATGACGACATGCTTCTACATGAACCGTAATAATATCGGCACCTGCTGCAACAAAATCAGGAATGTATTGATCTGGGTTTTCAATCATCAAATGTACATCAAAAGGTAATTTTGAATGTGGTCGTAAACATTTAACCACACCAGCCCCTAATGTAATATTCGGAACAAAATGTCCATCCATGACATCAATATGAACATAATCTGCTCCTAATGCCTCGATTTCCTTAACATCCTCTGCTAATTTTGAAAAATCTGCTGATAAAATTGACGGTGCAATCTTTAACATAGTTGTCTCTCCTCTACTTCCTAGTACTTCGGTTTGCGTGTTTTAATTTCATTTAAAAAGACTAAGTAATTATCATATCGCGTTGAAATGATTTCACCACTTTCAACTGCTGATTTAACGGCACATTTAGGTTCATTTTCATGTAAACATCCTCTAAACTTACATGAGTCTGAAAGCTCATAAAAATCAATAAAACACTGCGATAAATCAATCGGTTCTAATTGATCTAAATCTAATGAACTAAACCCCGGTGTATCCGCAATTAACCCCTCATTAATCTTATGTAACTCAACATGGCGAGTCGTATGTTTTCCGCGGCCAAGCGCCTTAGAAATTTCATTAACTTGTAATGCCAACGTCTCATCAATCGAGTTTAATAACGATGACTTCCCAACCCCAGATTGACCACAGATTACAATAATATGATCATTCATCAATTCCATAATTTCCTCAAGACCCAACCCTTTTTTGGCTGAGGTTTCAATGATCTTATAGCCAATATTTGAATAATAATCAATACTTGGTTGAATTGAAGCACGTTCTTCCTCTGTTAATAAATCTAATTTTGTTAAAACAATGACAGGTTCAATGCGATTAGCCTCAATCACAGCTAAGAAACGATCGAGTAACTTTAAGTTAAAATCAGGTTCCTTTACTGAGAAAACAACTAAAGCCATATCAACATTTGCTATTGGGGGACGCACTAATTCATTTGTACGTTCATGAACTTCCATCACATAACCTGTTCCATCCTCTTCAAGTTGAAAAGAGACGAAATCACCGACTAATGGCGTGATTTTTTTCTTACGAAATAAACCACGGCTACGACATTGAATCAGTTCACCTGTTTCTTTATTTTCTACATAATAAAATCCACTTAATGCTTTTAAAATTGTACCTTTTTTCAAATTATCACCTTCTGAATTTATTGCCGTGCTGTCTGACTCAACTGTCTCATTCTTTGGTGCATTATTGGGCAGATTCTTCAGAACTTGTGCTACGACTCGGTTTTTTTGCGACATAGAATGTAATCTCTGAATTTACCTTAACACGAGTACCAACTGAAGGTGTTGTTTTAAACACATCGCCTTCATCATAATTAGCATCTTCAATATAAATAACTTTAGCATTTTTTAAGTTATACTTCTCAAGTTCTGTTCTCGCTTCGTCAACTGTTAAAAGTGACACATCCGGAACGTATACTTCCTCTGTTTTACTGTGTGCTGGTTCATAAATAATAAGATTATAGAAAAAGATTGCCATTACAATAAATACCGTGTAAACAAGTATTAACGACGTATTTAAAAATGTGAATGGGTTATTCTTTTTATTTTTTTTGACTTTAGCTTTTTTCTTAGCCATTTCTTCTGATACCTCCGCTTCTAAATTCGGCATCACCCTTGTTTGTTCTAAGTCGGCAATGACCGTACTTTCGAGTAACGGTTCATCAATTCGGTCTAATTGTAAAGCCGTATTTAAATCTGATTCAAGCGCACTCACCTGTTGATAACGTTCTAACGGACGTTTAGCAGTAGCTTTTTTAACAATATTATCTAAACTATTTGGAAGTTCATCACTGTATGATTTAATCGATGGCATGTCAGCTTCTAAATGCTGAAGGGCAATATTGACAGCACCTTCCCCTTTAAATGGAACATCACCTGTTAATAATTCAAACAAAATAATTCCTAATGCATAAATATCTGAACGCTCTGTTGCTAAGTTTCCGCGCGCAAGCTCTGGCGCTAAATAATGAACCGATCCCATAATCGTATTCGTTTGGGTAATATCTGCTTCATTACTTGAAAGAGCAATTCCAAAGTCTGTTATTTTAACTAAATGATCATCTGTGATCATGATATTTTGTGTTTTTAAGTCACGATGAATAATATTATTCTCATGCGCATATCGAACACCCGAAGCTAGTTGACTCATAATTGAGATGGCCAGTTCCGGACTTACTGCTCCATGTTCGCGCAAGAAATCTTTTAACGTTTTTCCTTTTACATACTCCATAACAATAAACGGTTGTTGTTTGTAATCGCCAACCGTATAAACATGGACAATATTCGGATGGTCTAAATCAATGACTTGCATCGATTCTCGTTTAAATCGTTTAATAAACGCTTCATCTTTTGATAATTCGTAACGAAGCATCTTAATTGCAACATGACGTTTTAAAGTACGGTCATATGCTAAATAAACATTTGCCATTCCCCCGTCACCGATTAACATTTTGATGTCATATCGCGAATTAACCGTTGTACCAATAATCATTAAGTCCAACTCCCTTCTAGACATTCAAATAGCGCAACTGAGATATTGTCAGTACCACCATATTCATTCGCTAAATTAATTAGCTGATTCACTTTATATTCTGTCATCGTTGGTTGTGATAAAAGCGTAATAATCTGCTCATCTTCAACCGATGTTGTTAACCCATCTGTACACAATAAAATACCATCTACGTTATAACGTTCCAATACAATAAAATCAAACTTTAACTCTTGGTTAACCCCAAGAGCATTCATGATAATATTTCGATGCGGATGCCTTTTTGCTTGTGCTTCTGACAACTTTCCTTCTTCAACTAAACGTCTAACGAATGTGTGATCTTTTGTAACTTGTCGCAATCTATTATTCGAATAATAGTATGCTCTGCTATCCCCAACATGACCAAAACACACAAACTTTTTCGTTATAATCGATATAATAACGGTTGTTCCCATACCATGTGTGATTTTATTATCTTCTATGTACGAGAGAATATCTGTATTTATTTTATTTAAGACTGCTTTTATCCAGACACGCGCGTGCTCAGCTGTTTCAAAATCAGTGGTGTTAGAAAACTCAGCATCTAACACATTAATCACCATCGCACTCGCAATATCACCCGCTTCATGGCCACCCATTCCATCAGCAACTACCATTAATTTACAAAAATCATTTTCATATATTTTAACAGCATCTTCATTATGTGCTCTTTTCTTTCCAATATCTGTCTGGAACGACAATCGTGTTTCCATTTATAAAGCTCCCTCCTTGGCTCTTAATTGTCCACACGCAGCGTCAATATCACTTCCAAGCTCCCTTCTTACCGTGACATTGATTCCACGTTTTTTCAGTGTATTTTCAAATTGCTCAATATGTTGAATTGGTGTTTTTTCATAACCACGTTCTGGTACGTAATTTACCGGAATTAAATTAACATGGCAGTTTAAGCCTTTTAATAATTCCGCTAATTCTTGTGCACATTCCAACGTATCATTTTCATTTTTAATTAATCCATACTCAAATGTAATACGACGATTTGTTGTACGAATATAATAATGAACAGCTGTAAATAACTCTTTAATTGGATACGCACGGTTAATCGGCATTAATTTACTACGTAACTCATCGTTAGGAGCATGTAATGAAATGGCAAATGCCACCTGTGGGTGTTCATCTGCAAAGGTATAAATTTTCGGAACGATTCCACTTGTTGAAACCGTGATATGACGCGATCCAATGTTTAACCCTTTGTCATT
>DNGE01000003.1:1012-1269 GCA_003486705.1 Bacillota bacterium | reverse complement strand
GCAATGTTTAACCCTTTGTCATTGTTTACAATATTGATAAATTGAGATAAGTTTTCATAATTTTCAAACGGTTCCCCAATTCCCATCACGACAATATGACTTACGCGTTCTTCAAACTCGTCTAAATATTGTTGCACTTTTAACACTTGAGCGACAATTTCTCCGGCTTCAAGGTTACGAATTAATCCACCGAGTGTCGAAGCGCAGAACTTACATCCGATGCGGCATCCAACTTGTGTTGTGACACACACCGAATT
>DNGE01000003.1:0-733 GCA_003486705.1 Bacillota bacterium | reverse complement strand
TCAAGCGTTGTGACATTAAAACGATCATTTAAAACCGCTTGTAAATCTTTTGATAAGTTAGACATCTGCGAAATTTCTGTCACACGTTTTTTATACAACCAATCAAAAATTTGATTTGCACGGAAAGCTTGTTGTTTATTTTCTTTTAACCACACTTTCCAATCTTCAAGATTTAAACTATAAATGGACTTTTGATCCATACTAGCACCACCATTCAATATAAACATAATTTTAACATTTTTTTACTTAAATATAAACGTTCAAGGACACATAAGTATCCATTTTTAGCTAATTTTTTCTAAATACCGCACCTTTTGAAAGCGATTCAAACATTTTTTAAATCCTATTGTTATTATAGGAAAAATAAACAGCTTATAATCACGTTCTACTTTCTTTTTAATGCCGCAATAAAGAATCCATCTGTATTAAAATCGCCCGGGATTAATTGAACCATCCCTGTTGTTGCTTGATCTTTTAATCCAACTGGTAATCGAGTCGCCAATGTTGTATCTAATTCAAACTCTGTATGTTGTTTTAAAAATTGCTCCACCATCTTATCATTTTCCTTACGATTTACCGTACACGTACTATAAACAAGCGTCCCACCGCGTTTTAATAACGGTGCCACATTGTTTAAGATTTTTTGTTGGATGCTAAAAATCGCATCTAAATCTTCAGGTTTTTTAGTCAGTTTGGCTTCTGGGTGGCGACGCATCACCCCAAGCCCCGTACA
>DNGE01000010.1:20985-21344 GCA_003486705.1 Bacillota bacterium | reverse complement strand
ATTATGATGCAAATACTGATTTTAGTGGACGTGTATTTCAAATACGTTTCGATGACAAAGGGGAGCAAGTCACTTATATTAAAGCACTCAGTGGCACATTAAAAGTTCGTGACGTTCTGCGTTATGGAGAAGGAGACGCAAGTGATAAAATCAATCAAATTCGATTGTATTCAGGCCCTAAATATGAACAAGTGGGTGAAGCGTTGGCAGGCCAAATCTTTGGCGTGACGGGCTTAAGCGAAGCTAAAGTTGGTGACGGAGTCGGTTGCTTAAAACAAAGTTACCACCCAACGTTAATCCCTGCCTTACAAGTTAAAGTGTTGTATAAAGACAACATCCATCCAAAAGATATGCTAAAG
>DNGE01000010.1:15922-20688 GCA_003486705.1 Bacillota bacterium | reverse complement strand
GAAGTCTTAAAAGAATTAGTAAAAACACGTTACGATGTGTTCATTGACTTTGGTCCATGCGAGATTATTTATTTAGAAAGTATTAAAGAGCCCGTCATTGGCCGTGGTCATTATGAACCACTCAAACATTACGCTGAAGTTCATTTGCGCCTAGAGCCGGCGCCGCGCGGCGCTGGCATCACGTTTGCATCGCAGATGCATGTCGATCAGTTAGCGGAAAGTTATCAAAATTTGATTCGAAGTCATGTGCTTGAAAGATGCCACAAAGGCATCTTAACAGGTTCACCACTAAGTGATGTTCACATCACCTTAGTCGCAGGTGCGGCGCATGAGTTGCATACGAGTGGGGGCGACTTCTTAGAGGCGACGTGTCGCGCCATTCGTCAAGGATTAGAAAAGGCGGATAATGTATTACTAGAACCGTATTATGAGTTTGAGATTGAGGTGTGCTTGAATTTACTAGGGCGCGTCTTACATGATGTACAATTAGCTCATGGTCAATTTCTCCCGCCGAAAACAACAGATTGTAAAGCTGTCATTAAAGGCATGGTTCCGGTTGTGAACTTTATGAATTATGGTGTGGAGTTGATGTCGTTTACAAAAGGTGAGGGACGTTTGACTTTACAGGTGAAGGGATATGATGTTTGCCATAATCCGACAGAAGTTATCAAAAAGTACAATTATGACAAGTTTGCGGACCGTTTAAATCCATCTGCGTCCATTTTTTGCGCAAAAGGTAGTGGTTTTGTGGTGCCATGGGATGAAGCGGATGCATTTATGCATTGTTAAAAAAAGGAAAGTTGCCTTTTTAGGTGTATGTTATAAGTGAAAAGCTAAAAAAGGTGGTGTACATAGATGGAAAAACAAGCAAAACAATTGTTAAAGCAATATTTTGGTTACGATGAATTCAGAGAAGGTCAGTTACCGATTATTGAAACCATTATGCAACAACAAGACGTGGTGGCGATTATTCCTACCGGTGGTGGAAAGTCAATTTGTTATCAAATTCCAGCGCTTATGCTTGAGGGTGCAACAATTGTTGTGTCCCCTTTAATTTCGTTAATGAAAGACCAAGTGGATAGTTTGCAAAATGTCGGCATTCATGCGGCGTATATTAACTCGATGCAAAGTGATCGTGAAGTGGATAAGATTATTGAACAGATTACAACGGGTATTTACAAGATTGTGTATGTAGCGCCTGAGCGTTTGAGTTCTGAAAAGTTTATTGAGGCGATGAAGACCATTAAGGTCTCGCAGATCGCAATTGATGAGGCGCACTGCGTGTCGCAGTGGGGTCATGATTTTAGAAGTAGTTACCAACGCATTCCGCATTTTATTGCGATGCTTAGTGAGCGTCCGATTATTTCGGCGTTTACAGCAACCGCGACGAAACAAGTGCGTGAAGATATGTTGCACTTGTTGCAACTGCAACAACCGAAATGTTTCCTCAATTCGTTTGATCGAAAAAATCTTATCATTTCCGTTGAAAATGGTGTGAATAAAAAATTGTATTTAAAAAACTTTTTAAATCAGCATGCAGCAGAAAGTGGGATTATTTACGCGGCAACGCGCCGTGAGGTCGACCAAATTCATGAGTATTTCTCAGTGCTTGGATTCTCAATTGGAAAGTATCATGGTGGAATGAGTGACACGGATCGTATTGAAAATCAGGAAGCTTTTATTTATGATGAGCTAAAAATTATGGTGGCGACGAATGCTTTCGGGATGGGAATTGATAAATCAAATGTCCGTTACGTGATTCATTTTAATATGCCGCGCAATATGGAAGGCTATTATCAAGAAATTGGTCGTGCGGGTCGTGATGGGTTAGATAGTCAATGTATTTTACTGTTCGGACCCTCAGATGTGCGCACGCAAAAGTTTTTAATTGATAATAGTATCTTAACGGATGAGCGCAAGCGTCACGAAACAGAGAAGTTAAAAGGGATGACGGATTTTGTATATCATCAAGGTTGCTTAAAGCAATATATCTTAAATTATTTTGATGAGTGCTTAAATGAACCGTGCGGGACGTGTAGTTTCTGTGAAAATAAAGAAGATTTAGTGGACCACACGCAAGAAGCTCAAAAGGTTTTATCTTGTATCTTCCGCATGCAAAATAATTTTGGAATTCAAGTCGTTGTGGATGTGTTAAGAGGATCAAGGAATCAAAAAATCAGACAATTGGGATTTGACCAATTATCAACGTATGGCATTATGAAAGATTACTCGAAAGACGCGTTAAAGGAATTTATTAATGTGTTGATTGCGCAGCAAGCTGTTGATTATGAAGGGGAATACCCTGTTTTAAAATTGAACCCCAAGTCAGCCGCTATCTTAAAAAATGAGGTCTCTGTTTTTGTGAAGGCAGCGCGTCAAGTCGTCGTGGAAGTGCAGCAACATCCTGACTTATTAAATGCACTGATGCAGATGCGTTATGAGGTTGCAAAAGAGGAACACATTCCGCCGTACATGGTGTTTAGTGATAAAACATTGAAAGAGTTAAGTGCACGATTACCACAAACGGAAGAACAATTATTGGATGTGAGTGGTATTGCGGCATTGAAAGCTGATAAGTATGGGCAGCAAATACTTGAGATTATTTCAACGTATCTTCAAGCCAATCAATTAACGCCAGTGTTCACGTTTAAAACGAAGACCGCATCTCATGTCAAATCGGAAAAATCATTTGTGACGACGGTGACACAATTATGTGAAAATCCAAATCTGGTTGCTGTTGCAAATGAGCGCACGATAAGTTTAAGTACAGTTATGTCACATATTTCACAGTACGTGAGTGAAGTGGGTCCTGTAGAGGTAGATTTAGATTTTAGTGACCTCTTTGACGAGCATATTGAACGTGAAGTGTTAGAAGCTGTCACAGTAGTCGGTGCGGAAAAACTAAAGCCGATTAAAGAACACGTGGCAGAACATATTACGTATGAGCAAATCAAGGGCATCATGTTAAAAAATCAATTACAACAATAATTAAAAACTTCTCAGTATTCATAGTGGATATTGAGGAGTTTTTTTATTGTTAACTAATTCACTAAACAAGGTTGACAATGTTAGGGATATCCACTAAAATAACTTTATAATTCAAATAGTTAGAAAATCAAAGTTTTTTAATAGGAGATACTATATGAATGGAAAAGATTATGTATTAAAAATGTTAGAGGAGCATAAGGGTGAGAGTATCTCGGGGCATCTTTTAGCGCAGACGCTAGGCTTATCACGAACTGCTATTTGGAAATATATTGATCAGTTACGCAAAGAGGGATATCAAATTGATGCAGTTCGAAATAAAGGATACTTCTTACAAACTGAAAGTGATCTTCTTTCAAAAGAAGGAATTGGACTTTATCTCAAAGATAAAAGTTTGATTCCTAGTATTCATGTGTATAAAACGATTGACTCAACGAATGTTTTAGCGAAACAGTTGGCGGTTGCAGGCGCACCGCACGGCACTCTTGTTATTTCGGAGGAACAAACCGCTGGACGCGGGCGCCTTGGGCGCACGTTCTATTCTCCTGCAAATAGTGGCATTTATATGAGTCTTATTTTAAGGCCGAAGGAGAGCATTCAAAATGCGTTGCTCATCACAATTGCGGCATCGGTTGTCGTTCATCTTGCGATTAAGAAGCTAACGGGGATAGAAACAAAGATTAAGTGGGTGAATGATTTATATCTACAGGATAAAAAGGTATGTGGTATTTTAACAGAAGCGGGAAGTAATTTTGAAAGTGGTGAGGTTGAGTATATTGTATTAGGCATAGGTCTCAATGTTAGGACGGCGCTTGATGCGTTTCCAGATGATTTAAAAAGGATTGCCACGTCGTTGTTTGATCCATTAAATAAAAGTCAAACGCGTAATGAGTTAGTAGCTGAAATTATGAATGAGATGTTAGCCGTGAGTGAGAAATTAGCCGATCGAGATTATTTAAAAATATATAAGGCTTCCTCAAATGTTTTAAATCAAGAGATTGAGATTATAAGAGGTTCAAGCAAAGAGGTTGCTAAAGCAATTGATATTGATGAGTTTGGTGGATTAATGGTTGTGACAGAAGATGGTTTTCAAAAAGTGTTAAATTCAGGGGAGATTAGTATTAGAAGAAAATCATCAGATGATAGTCATGGATGTGGTTAAAGTAACAATGTATGTGGATAACTTAGAAAAAAATTAAAAGTGTGCATTATGAGGAGGAGACAAAGTGAAAACAAGAAATTTAAATACGTATACGATTGCGATGTGTGGGTTATTTAGTGCGTTAATTGCGGTAGGGGCGTTTATTAAAATCCCAATTCCGGTTGTGCCATTTACGTTGCAAGTTTTATTTACGATGTTAGCAGCTCTTTTACTCGGTGCAAGGCTTGGGGCATTATCGGTTGGAATTTATGTGCTGATTGGCTTGCTGGGATTACCAGTGTTTACAAAAGGGGGCGGGCTTAGTTATATTTTTCAACCGACGTTTGGTTATTTAATAGGATTTATTGTTGGGGCTTTTGTGACGGGGGTGATTGCGCATAAGAAAAAAGACCCTACGTTTAAAAGTATGTTAGTTGGAAGTTTAATGGGGCTATTGATTGTTTATTTATTTGGAACGGTTTATTATTATGTGATGGCGAATTATTATTTACAACAACCTGTAGCTGTTTGGACGGTATTTGTGTATTGTTTCCTTGTTTTTATTCCTGGTGATGTTTTCTCTTGTTTTGTAGCTTCAAAACTAAGTTTACGCTTGTTGCCACATTTAAAGCAACGAGGG
>DNGE01000010.1:14963-15628 GCA_003486705.1 Bacillota bacterium | reverse complement strand
AAAAGATGAACAATGCGACTTGAGTCGATTTGTTCATCCTTTTTTTATAAGGCAAGTGACACGCGAATAGATTGAATTTGAGCAGGTGTTAAAAAGAGATAGTATTTTTCTAATTCTTGTTCATTAATGACTGGAACATATTGTCCATGAATTAAGTTTAAAGTGAAGCCTTTATTATAAATGTCATTTGTGAGGAGGTGGCGAAGAGTAGTGTTCTCAATACTATTAAGATCTGATTTTTCGATATGATTTGGGAATTGAGTGATTAATGCTTTTTGAGTTAGAGGTTGATCCAACTTTTGATATAACGCTTGTTTATAGTTTTTCAAGGATTGAACAAGGTCTTTAACCATGTGGTACGCCGTTTCATTCGTGACTTGTTGGATGTGCTTGTTAATATACGTTGTTAAGACTGTTGGATCAACTGACTGTTGCAACAAGACGTTGAAATTTGTAACGACTGTTTCATCCTTTGTGTGTTGACCATACTTAATACTTGTTAAATTTGTATTCGTTTGAGCATGGGACGTAATAGAAATCAAACATAGTGGTAGAATAAGCAGAAACTGAAATCGTTGTTTCATTGGTGAATCCATCCTTTACTGTTAAGATTCTTTATTATTATGTTGCGATTAACTTGCAATAATATGTAAAATAATTACAAA
>DNGE01000010.1:13948-14712 GCA_003486705.1 Bacillota bacterium | reverse complement strand
AGATGGGTATGTAGGATGAAACCGTGTGGTGTTAATACATGCGGTGTATACGATTAAAGATTATAAAATGACATTAGATTAAAAATGAAGAGGTGTGTTATGAAGAAGTTTGAAATTTTAACTCAGTTGAGTAAAGTTGGGGTTGTGGCAGTTGTGCGTGCTGAAAATGAAGAGCAAGGAACTGAGATTGCAAAAGCGTGTTTAGCAGGGGGGATTACGGCAATTGAGGTGACATTTACGGTTCCACGTGCCGATCAATTAATTTATAATTTGTCGCAAACATTTAATCAAGGTGAATTGTTGATTGGAGCCGGAACAGTTTTAGATAGTGAAACAGCACGAATTGCTATTTTAAATGGCGCGCAGTATATTGTGAGTCCAGCCTTTGATTTAGCTACAGCTAAATTATGTAACCGATATGCCATTCCCTACTTGGCAGGATGTATGACGATTACGGAGATTGTGACAGCAATGGAAGCGGGAGTTGATATTGTAAAGGTGTTTCCGGGAAGTGCTTATGGTCCAGATTTTATTAAAGCGATTAAGGGGCCACTACCACAAGCTAATATTATGCCAACGGGTGGTGTTAATTTAGATAATGTAGAGCAATGGATTAAGTGTGGCTGCATTGCTGTTGGAGTAGGTGGAGATTTAACGGCATCTGCTAAAGTGGGTGACTATGCAAAGATTACGGACTTAGCAAAACAGTTTGTTCAGAAAGTGAAAATCGCACGAAAAAATTAAGATGATATAATGAAAAAAAT
>DNGE01000010.1:13576-13740 GCA_003486705.1 Bacillota bacterium | reverse complement strand
TCATGCAAGAATTAATACCGTTAGCTTATGATTGATTAGAGCAGTACAGATGTTACAACTGCTTTTTCTGCAGCGACCTAAATAAAAGGTGATCATTTCTATATTGTAAAAAGGTAACAAGTTAATTATTATTTTCATCTTCTAAATCTGCATTTGTGTTGTAA
>DNGE01000010.1:12609-13328 GCA_003486705.1 Bacillota bacterium | reverse complement strand
TTTTTGTTTTTTTTAGAGCGTATCACGTTATACGAATTTAAAAAAGTATGGTAAAATATGTTAAACACTCAATGTGGTAAGTATTGAAAAATGAAGGTTTAGAGCAGATAGTTATATAAATATTCCTTATCTTAAGAAAATCTTAAGAAATTATATACCTGTTTGTTAAGATTTTTCCATTATAGTGAGTATTGTACAGAAATTGTTGTTTAAAACATAAGTGTTGAAAGGAGAATCAGTATGATTGAATTAAAAAATGTAACAAAGAAATACGGTAGAAAAACGGTTCTTGATGATGTGTCGATTCAATTTGAAAAAGGAAAAGTGAACTGTTTGCTAGGATTAAATGGGGTGGGGAAGTCAACAACGATGAAATCTATTATGGGATTAGTGCCGATTACACGTGGTGAAATATTAGTAGATGGTGAAAAAGTCTCAGGTCGTAATATTGATAAAATAGCTTATGTTGCTGATATTCCGATGCATGATTTAGGGTGGACGATTGATCAAAACTTAGCGTTTGCTCAGGTTTTTTATAAAAAGTTTGATATGGAAAAAGCACAACGCATGGCGGATTTCTTAAAAGTGCCTCGCGATCGTAAATTAAAAGAATTATCAAAAGGAAACTTAGCGCGCTTTAATTTAATTGTGGGATTAGCTCAAAATGCGCCGTATGTGTTATTAGATGAACCGTTTAGTGGAATTGATGTATTCACACG
>DNGE01000010.1:11931-12342 GCA_003486705.1 Bacillota bacterium | reverse complement strand
ACAACGCATGAAATTGATGAAATTCAAGACCTTGCAGATAACATCATTTTATTAGAAGAAGGTCGCGTCTATAAAACGTTCTCGAAAGTCGAGGCAGAGGCTGAAGGGTTAACGGTAATTGAAAAAATGAGAAAGATTTATCGAGGTGCATAAGATGAAATTTTTAACGTTATTAGAAATTGAATTGAAAAAAATAATGCCGATTTTATATGTGTTATTCGGTGGTGGTTTAGCATTAATGACAGGATTGTTTTTTAAAGCAGTAAAAGATTTTAATGAGGAGTTTATGATTAAAGCGGCGGGACAATCGGTTGAGGCATTTGTAGCAGAGAATGGTGTGATAACACTTGGAACGTTGATTGATCAAAATCCGATGATTGTATTTGTGTTGATATTAATTGCGTTACTCGC
>DNGE01000010.1:4332-11673 GCA_003486705.1 Bacillota bacterium | reverse complement strand
GGGTCTCGTTTTACTGTATTCTTATCAAAACTATGTGTTATTTTGTTCGCGACTATTTTATATTATGGCTTTGTTATGATTAGTTTAGTAATCGGTTCAGTATTAATGAATGTGATGTTACCAGATGGATTAGCAGGTGTTAATTTAGTTCAAGGTGCATTAATGCAATCTTTTTTCATGCAGTTTGGAATGCCGGTTACATTATCTGAGTTAGTGTATGAACTTTTCTTTGTGGTCATGATGTTTAGTATTTTATCAACATTTGTCATGTTAGATCGTTCTAAAAAGATTTGGGGGATGGTCATGGGTGCTCTTTATGGCATTGGAACGATTGTGTTATTTTTATTCACTAAATCATTATTCTTATATCAAGATGAAGTGTTTTTTGTGAACTGGGCGTTTGTCTTAGGTGTGACGATTGTGAGTACATTATTGAGCGCTTATTTATTAAATAAAAAAGTATCTATTTAGTGAGGTGAAGATGATGAAATATTATAGAATAATAGGATTTGCCGTGGCAAGTGCCTTATCAATTGGTGGATTTGCAATGTTAACATCCGCAAATGAAATAGAATTGAATCGTGATTTTAATATTCAAACATTAAGTGGCGATGCGTCGGTTTTAAATGGTGTTGGTTTAGAAGCAACGATAAAAACGGGACAAAGTTCATTTGAAACCGTGTTGTTAACAAATGGTGAGGTCATATTTAAAGATACTAAGTATGATATGTATCGCTATGTTGGAGAAGACGTGCTTGAAAACCGTGAAGTGTATCGCGAAATGTATTATCCAGCTGTCGTCGAAAATGATGAATATTTAATGGCCGCTGAAATTGTGTCAGGATTCCCATATGCTACGGATAAACCGATTGTACAGTTAAATATTTTAGATAAAAACAATGGAGAAGTAGTGAAGTATGAATCATTAATAGATGTAACAACAGCTGAGTATATTTATTATGAGGATTTGCATGAATTTAATGGTGAGTATTATTATGCAACGATTTCTCAAAACATGAGAGGAAATCAGTCAAAGCTTCTTGTTTATGTGATTAATCCTAAAACAGGTGAATTTAATAAGCATTATGAAATGGAAGGTTCAAGTATATATGAGCTTAAGATGGTAAATGGAAACTTAGTGACAAAACAGTATACGGATCAGGAGGGAGACAAACTCATTGTATTAAATTTAAAAACCATGGAAATCAAAGAAGTTAACGTATCTGAAGAGGCGGGAATTGAATATATCGGACAATTTTACACATCAAATGATGAGTTATATATTGAAACAAATGATATGCTTTACCCAGTTGATTTAGAAAATGTACAATTTTTACCGCATATAGGTGGTCGACCAGAAGCGTTAATGGCAGAAGATTGTTGGGGGTGGATAACTGATTTTTTAGTTCAAGATGATAACGTGTATATGTTATACGATGTAAGTGGTGATACAATTGCATCTTATCAGTTATTACAAGTATGTGATAAAACAACAGGTGAAATCATCTATCAAGGTAAGTTAGTTCAGCGTGGGGATCAAGGCGTTGTTGATGGGTTTCAACTGGTTGAGGTAAAGTAAATGAAAAAGGGATGGCGCACGCGCGCCATCCCTTTTTCATTATTCAACTTTACGGTAAACACAGCAATTCGAAAACTTCGCCCCAAAGGGCAAAGCTATGGTTTTCGCTTGCCAGCGTCAGTTAACTCGCGGATTTCATGCAAGATAACACCGCCGTTTTTATACGTTTTAGTCTCAAAAAACCAACGTGGTTTGAACTTGTTAAGCCACGGATGGCCCACATAACTTTCAGATTTTTGGGCACCATTAACATCTTTCCATGTTAGGTCAAAACGCAAGGTTTGACTCTCAACAACTGAAATCGTATAGCGCCCTTCAAGGGGCGCAAGCCCTGATTCGAACTTATTTTCTTCGGGTACCAAGACCCACTGACCAACAAGTGGCGAAAACATAACAACACTCTTTTTACCAGGTCAGTATTAAACTGAGTAAAATCGTGAGAACATATACCGCATTTAGAATGATAAAATTTTTAACACTTAAGACAAACGTGAACTGCTTGCTCTGTTTTGTATTAAATAGGCGAATATGTTTAATAACAGGAATCAATGTTAGGAATGTTAAAGCACTTGTGAGTGGCAATAAATCAAGTAGGATGCAGACTAAAATAGCGAAATAACTAAATCCATAGAGTGCATTAAAAACATAAAGTGCCTTTTGTTTGCCAATTGCAATAGGAAGTGTGAGTCTTTTATTGGCGAGATCATCGTCATAATCACAAAGGTTATTAGCAAGCATGATATTAGCAATACAGCTCATTAATGGAATCGTAATCATAAAGATTGAAAGAATTACATTTAGATTAAGGCTAAACGTTAAGTTTGTTTGCGACAATGTTAGTGTTATGACATCGTGGTTAAAGATGTGAATGTAGATCGCAATTAAAGGAAGTAAAAACCCCATTGTAGCTCCTGAGAAAAGTTCTCCAAATGGTGTTCTTGAAATAGGTAATGGTCCCCATGAATAGCAAATACCGATTAAAAAACAGATGCCTCCAAGTAATAAAACGACAATGTTTGTGTTTAAAACGAGTAGTAATCCAAGTAGTGTGGCAAGACTTAGCATGGTGTAGATTGTGATTCGGACTGTTTTAGGGTTTAGGTTATAAGCAACGACAGCGTTATGTGTTTCATAGCCATATCCTTGTTTTTTGATGGCTGTTTGGTAGTCCATGTAATTATTGATAGCAGTGACGGTCATGTCAAAGATAAACATTGAACTAAACATGAGCAGTGCATTTGTAAGTGAGAAGGTGTTGAATTGATAATAGGCATATAGTGTGGCTAATGAAAATGGAATGACACTGGCCACTTTTGTTTGAATTTCAACAAGTTTTAAAAAGCTTTTAATATTCATAATGTTACCCCCTGTGTTTAAATCATTCTATTTAAGTATAGGGGATGTGTGAGGAGATAGCAAGTTCAATACGAAGGGAGAACTTATAGGATGGATAATTTGAAGCGGGATAGAGGTAGGCTATTAGTGAAATAGTGAAGTATAAAATTTGGTTGCTGTTATATTGAAGTTAGCATGGCATTTCGTTAAAATAAAGAAAAGGTGTAAGAAAAGAGGGAATGAGATGGGTGTAACATTTGAAAAAGTAAGAGAAACAGATAGGGTTGATTTTGAGTTGATCACGAAGTGGGATAATGATGAGGCAATTAAGTATTTAATTCGACCTAATTTTTATGAAGGTGAGATTGAAGAGGCGAGTGCGTTAGAGTTATTTGAAAACTTTCAAAAAAGTGATGGTAAATATTTGTATATGATTTTACTAGATGGCGAAAAAGTAGGATACGTGAGTCTAGATTCTAAATTTCCTATGTTATATCAAAAACAACATCAAACAGGGTGGATTAGCATTTGTATTGGAGAGGCGGACTATCGTCATCTGGGTGTCGGTCAGGCAGCGATGCTGTTTATAGAACAATTAGGAAAGGCGCTAAGATTAGAACGATTAGAATTAGGTGTTTTTGAATACAATGAAAAGGCAATCGCTTTTTATGATAAAATGGGCTATCAAGAAATAGGGCGTATTGATGATTTTGTCTATTATCAAGGGGCATGGCATAAAGATATTCGAATGGAAAAGTGGTTGTAAATGAAGTATTGTCAATAGATTAGGTATCAATCAAAGTTTTATGTTTAGCATGATGTTAAACCCTCGATAAGGTAAGGGAATGAACTTACTTTATCGAGGGTTTTTTATGGTTAATCCGTTAACTAACTAGGTGGTATCAGTAGCGTGTTAAGTCAATAGAGGTGGCAAAAAGTTATAAATCACAAATATTAGGCAATGATTTCATTTTTCACACAACGCTCATATTCAAGGCGCGCTCCTACAACAAAAAAAGTGTCAGTTCATAGTATATATCGTCGATAGGTAAATGAAAACTTAACAACACTTATCGATGCATATCTGATCAGGAGGTGTCAGTTTTGAATCGTTATTCTTCAAACTCACACAGAGGTGGTAGTTACTACCGTATTAATAATTCAACTAGTAATTCTTCAAACAGTCAATCAAACAGTGGTTTAAGTAGTGCCGTTAGTAGTGTATCTAACAGTTCATTTAGCCCTGCTGGGGTAAGCTCTGCTAGTGGTTCAAACAGCGGATCATATAGCAGTATGAGCCGTGAATCAAATTCATCAGTAAGTTCACAATCAAGCAGCCGTTCAAACAGTGGATCATATAGCAGTATGAGCCGTGAATCAAATTCATCAGTAAGTTCACAATCAAGAAGTCGTTCAAACAGTGGATCATATAGCGGTATGAGCCGTGAATCAAATTCATCAGTAAGTTCACAATCAAGAAGTCGTTCAAACAGTGGGTCATATAGTAGTATGAGTCGTGAATCGAATTCATCAGTAAGTTCACAATCAAGAAGTCGTTCAAACAGTGGGTCATATAGCAGTATGAGTCGTGAGTCAGATTCATCAATGAGTTCACAATCAAGTCGTTCTTCAAGTAGCCGTTCAAATAGTGGATCATTTAGTTCATTTAGTCGATAAATAAATGAATGTTTGAATGATACATATGGATAAATATTATAAAAAAAATCAGACAGTTAATGGATATACCATTTCCCACAAGTTAGGGGAAGGTCGTTATGGGATTGCTTATTTGGCAACAAATAAGCAATCTGAAAAATTTGTGATTAAACAACTAAAAAAAGATATGCTTGAAGAAACGAGAAAAAAACTTTTTTATGAAAAAGAAATTCTAGAAAGTTTAGATCATCCTGCTATTCCTAAATTTGTAGAACAATTTAAAGACGGCTCAAGAGAAGGTTATATCTTAGGCTATATAGAAGGTCAAATGTTTGAAGATCTTATTGTGAAAGAGAAGCATGTTTTTACACGAGAAGAAATATATGGCGTAGCTTTTCAGTTACTAAAAATTTTAGATGTTTTGCACGCAAAAAATATTGTTCATCGAGATATAAGACTACCCAATGTTATTGTAAGACCAAATAATGAGATCGCGCTCATTGACTTTGGACTTGCAAGATACATGGACAATAACCGGTATGTAAGTGAAGCAGATTTTTGGTACTTAGGTGACTTTCTCATTCATTTGTATTACACCTTTTATAAGGATTCAGGCTTACCAGATAGAGCCTGGTATGAAGAATTAGACTTATATCCAGAAGAAAAAAGATTTTTTAGAAAGTTAATGGGGTTAGATGAGAGTTATGAAACAATTGATGAAATAAAACATGACTTACATCAAATCAAATACATTCACGAACATCATAATAAATCGGGAAAGGAGGGGAATAGTGTGAAGCGAAGCGTAGAAATACAAAAAATTCATACGAGAAGCTTTAGAGCAAATATTTATAATGTTGATCCATTTAGAATGATCGGATTAATCGATGTAAATGTTGAATATAGTTATGGAATTGAACGGGTCACGTTACCTTTTTATCGTTCATCAGGAACGAACAATGGTAAAATTAAAGGCTTGTGGTATCCGATTGTCGGAATAAAAACACAGACTGGACCATTCACTGAATTTACAGATTACCTCAACCATGCTTTAACTGCTTCAACAAGAAGAGGTTTTGCCAAAAAAGGTTGGCTCGCCAAATCCGTCTTTTTTACCGACGAATTTGTGCCACAATCACGAATTAGAGGCTTCTCAAATGGAAAACATTACGAGCCTCTATTAGAAATCGGGAAAACACTAAGATACTTATATGAAAAAGAAAACTACTATGACATGTTTACACTAGATCCTGAATTACTAAATAGCATTGTGACGTCTCATGAAATCTATCCTGGCAATACACATTCACAACGAGAAAACTTCAATCGCTTAATGGCAGATATTATTAACGGCAACAAATAGCCAAATAAATATCAAGCCTCTAAGTAACCATTGAACAATATTAAGCAACAGGATTTATTCCTTTGCGATGTAATTAAAGAGGCACATCAGGTGATGGATTAATTCATAGCATCTTTAAGCACTAAGATGACTCGAGCTCATGTTTTAATCTCGAAGCACGTAAAAAAGAACCGCCGTGGCGGTTCTTTTCTATGCTTCTTAAATTAAGCGTTACTCACCTTTTGAAAAAGTCTCACAAGATGCGTTAGCTGCATTAATTTGAACAGCTTCTGCCTGACATGATTTTTTAATGTTATGTTTGCAGTTGCAAGCTTTGCAACGGATTCCTCGAGTCTGAGTTGGCACTGCATTTGCATCAAATTCAGCAGCGAACTCAAAGTCATCATTAGCTGAAGACTTTGAATAGCTTTTGCAATTTGTTCCACTCGTACTTGTTGCTTGTTTTCCATCAACAACGATGTTACCTGCGAAGCAAGCTCCTTGTGAGTTGTGTACACAATCATTCGCATGACAGTTAATTCCCATGTTAACATCCTCCGTTCAAAATAGTCTAAAAAGCTTTACTTTATTTAGTGTGTTCAATATTTAATGAAACATGCACAAAAATATCGGTAAGCTAAGATTTAGAAAAGGGGAGGGGAATGCTAGAAAGTTTTAATTTAAATTCCCATGATTACGATGCAAAATAAGAGCTCATATGTTAAAATAACAATATAATTTAAACAAAATGGAGTAACATAATGGAAGATTGGAATTTGATATTATTTTATTTTTTAGTGTTCGTTTCATTTGTTTGTGTTGGTACATTAGGATATGCAGTCATTAATCACGAATGGGAATTTGTATTAAGTAGTTTATTTTTAGCAGTTGTTTCGATTGTGGGAACGGTATTTTATAAATGTAAGATTTAGAAAAAAAGAGGCGCTGATTTAACGATTGACTTCGTTAGTTCAGCGCCTTTTTTCTATATCATTGCCTTTTTCAATGTTAGGCTAAGAGATAAATGGAGCTTTTTAATAAATTGAAAACAGACAAAGATAATGACTGCTGTTGCCAAAATAAGTTGAACTGCGAAGATTTGATCCACGATAACACTTAAGGTGACATAGCCATTATCTAATAAGTATTCTGCCATTCTAAATGATGATAGTGTAGAAATAGCGAGTGGGAATGTTAAGGCTGCAAAACCGGGATGAAAAGGTTGTGCTAATATCTTTGGGAATTTAGTTAACACATAAACAAGCATGATTAACATTAATCCGTATAAAACAAACAAGTATAGTGAATTAGGTTGTGGTGCTAAGTTCAGATGTCCGATTAACAAAAGACTTGGTGGGACCACAAAGATTGTATTCGTTGGAAGGAGTGCGATTGGATAGGGGTGCTTCAGTATTTTGACAAAGACAAT
>DNGE01000010.1:0-4059 GCA_003486705.1 Bacillota bacterium | reverse complement strand
GAAACTAAAATACCCATATAACTCACAAACCAAGTTGGAACAAGTAACTCAAATTTAAAGTTTTTAATTAAATGGATTGCAGTAAAACAAATAATATGTACGAGGTGTAATAAAATCCCCAACAACCATAAGGTCTTTCCAAGTGGCGCGATATAATGAGATAAATAGCTTCCAATAATCATCGTTAACATCGCAAATAACCCGTATAAACTTCCGCTTACCGCCTGGTTGTATTCCGATTTAAAGACAGAAAAATGTAGGACAATCTTAGCAAGCATTGCAAACCATACGAAAATAGCAACACATAAGACCGCGTGACGAATAAAATTAAATCCTAATAAATGATAAACAGTTGATAAGGTACAAGCGCCAACCGTGGCCCCAACAGCACCAATCGGTAATCCTTCAATCTTTTTCAATAATCGCTTCATAACGTCATCCTTTATAAAAAAATAGTAAACAAAAATAAAAACAAGGCATGCTTTATGTGCTCGTATAAAGTGGAAACTAAAGAAATAAAAATCGTGGCTCGAATATCGAACCACGATGGGGCATCCTTGTTAACCAAACCATTTAGCAAATGTTATAACACGCATCGCACGAACCGTACAACAACGATGAAACCTCAATTATTTTGCTAATACAACGAGTTCCACACTGTTAACGGTTAAGTCTTTAACCGTGGCCGCCTCTGCTAACACACCGTTTCTATTGGCAATTACTTTGTATCCATCTTCAATAGACGTTGTGAATGCTTCGTGTGTTGGATTCATAAAGATTTTAATGTCGTTGTAACCACCATATGATGCCACATCAGACACCGTATATTCAATCACACGATCCTCATGAGAAACAACCGTCACATGTTTTTTAACTTCAGCCGCTGTATTTAAACGAAGTGCTTTTTGCTCTTTTCGTAAGTTAATAAATCCTTTAACAAATTCCACTAACTCGATATTTTCATCTTTTAAATCCCAGTCAAATTGATTAACGCTATCTGGTGACATGTAGCTGTTATGATCGCCACCTTTTGTACGCGCAAACTCTTGACCGGCATGAATAAAGGCAACGCCTTGAGACACCATGATTAACGCTGTAATCATTTTTTGACGCTTCATACGCGTTTCTAAGCTTTCACATTTATTTGATAACATAATTTTATCAAATAACGTCATGTTATCATGACACTCAACATAGTTTAAGGTCATACTAGGTTCAACAAACACAGGCTCAGTTCCAATGTCTGTACAAGACCCAGCGATAACATTCATCGCACGATCCATTTCACCTGTAAATCCTAACCCATATCCGATTTCAGACATTTCATGTTCAAATGGACTTCCTTTAATTCCACGTCCAAATTGGTCATTAAAGTGAGCGATATTTGGCATTTTTTTATTGTTAAACATCATCGCTTTTAATTCATCATCCATAAGCGTTGGCATATTCCATCCTTCACCGTAAACCATGACTGAAGAATCAATAGCAAGACATGCTTCTGTTAATTCATTCATCGTCTCAATATCTAAAATTCCCATTAAGTCAAAACGGAATCCATCAAATCCATAATCAGAAACCCACATCTTACAAGAATCTACCACATATTTACGGCACATTTTTCTTAATGTATCCACGTCGTTACCGCAGAATGAACCGTTTGAGATTTCTCCATTTTCACCTAAGCGGAAGTAGTAGTTCGGCATAATGTTTTCAAACGCTGACGTTTGACGGTCAAACATGTGGTTGTAAACCACATCCATTGTCACGCGGAAACCTTTTTCATGAAGCTTTGCAATCATCTGCTTCATTTCAATGACGCGAGAATATGGATTGTAAACATCCGTCGCGTACGACCCTTCAGGTACATTGTATTGAACCGGATCATAACCCCAGTTGTAATATTCAAATTGATTAGTTTCATCAACTGATCCGAAGTCGTAAGTCGGTAATAATTGAATATGTGTCACCCCTAAATCACATAAGTAATCAAGGCCCGTTAATGTACCACGGTCTGTGCGTGTTCCCTCTTCAACAACACCTAAGAATTTCCCAACATTTTTAATTCCAGAATTTGCGTGAACTGAGAAATCGCGCACATGCATTTCATAGATGATGGCGTCGGTGTAAGATTCAAAGCTCGGCGCTAAGTTGCGTTTAGAATCGATTGAAATTTTTGCTAAGTCCAACACAACCGTACGTTTATGATTTGGCGTTGAGGCAATGGCATAAGGATCCGTCGCTTGATTCCATGTTCCGTTTACTTTAACTAAATAAATGTAAGACGCAAGTTCAAAATCCCCTTCAACTGTAAGAGACCAAACCCCTTTATCACCACGAGCTAAGTCTAATGTTTTTGTTTCATTGTTTTGTTTAATTTCAATTTTGATTTGTGTTGCAATCGGAGACCAAACCTTGAATGTTGAAGCAGTTTTTGTATAAGTAACCCCTAAATCGTTCCCCTCATAGAAGTAATCCTCATCAAACTCAGCTGTACGAACCACGTATCCGTATTGTAACGTCGTCACTAAATTGTGATCGTCTGAAATTTGATACACATGACCAAGTTCTAAAGCAGGTGCTGCTAATGTATATTTGATGTACTCCCCATCTTCAACTTTATCTAAAATCGCTAAATCCGTATAAGGTGTATTTTCACTTTTTAAACGAAAACGTAAGCTTTCCCCATCGTAGTAAGATTTTTTTAAATAAGCCGTAATGCTTTCATAGCGATCTAAATACGCTTCAAACGTTAATTGCTTTCGCATTCTCCTCACTCCCAGTCATTGAATTTCATTTTTTACAACGGTTTCATTATATAGGAGAACAAATGGATAAAAAAGTGTTTTCTTTTTATTGGGTTGGTGTAAAGCGTTACAGATTGAAACGTTTAACTCAATGAAAAAAATCAATAATTTTGAAACGCTGTGAACCCGCATTGATTAGATTCCATTATTTGTATATAATGGTTTTGTGGGAGTGTGAGAAAATGAAAGAGATGGGTTTTAGTCAAGAATTAAACGACATGTTAAGAAAAGGAAAAATTGCGATGACGTGCAGAAATGTTTGTGCAACAATTGGAACGTTAATCGTTTTGTTTTATAATGCAATACCAGAACAAATTTCAATTGGGATTATCGTGGTTTTAATTTGCTTCTTAGTGCTTGTCGGTATCCGATATCCGCTCATTAATCGTGATGTATATCAAATCATTCAAAGTTTTCAACGCGGTGAATACGTCCGCGCCTATAAAAAGTTTGAAATGTTAAAAGTTGAAAATGTGTCATGGTATGTTATTCAAGAGCTTGATGCTTTATTAGCACCGTCTAAAGATAAAAAGTAAGAAGAGAGTAAAACGAAAATCAGTTGATCAAAAGGACACGCTTGCGTGTCCTTTTGATTTGGAAAGAAATAGAGTGAAAGAAAATGAGGCTTTTGGAAATAATAGTGTTGAAGAAAGAGGTGTTGTAATGGAAAAATTAGAATATGTCTATGCAAATGGAAATGATTATTTTTTTGCTCATCATGGAGATGAAATTCACTTCTTCCAAGTCGGTAAAGATAAATGGCTTGGATTTGATAAATTTGAATCCGCATCGTTAATGGATGATACGTTTTGGAAAAGTGGAAATCGCTTTGAAAAAAATGCACCGATTCAAGCCTACTTTAATGATGAAAGTGTGATTGTCGCGGTACTAGACGAAAATGGATTTAACGTCTTAGATCAAGACTTATATCAAAAACGAAAAGAGTTTTATGATAAACAAAACGCATTGTTATAAAATTTAGGAAAAGTAGGTATTAGGTATGTTGATAAAAAAGGTTCTTTCTCATGTTTAGGTATTTACAAAAAAATGAAGATAAAATCTTTTTGCACTATAAACCTCGTAGGAAATACAACAGTATTGGTGTATTTCCTACGAGGTTTTTTTGTTTATTATGATGCGATTTTGTAAGTAGTCGTTTTAAAAAAGATTGATGTAAAATACAAGCTATTTATTACAGGGCGATATTTGAATAGGACTATAGTTGTTATGTGATGCTGCCTTGAATTAGTAGTGG
>DNGE01000036.1:8955-10854 GCA_003486705.1 Bacillota bacterium | reverse complement strand
GACAACTGTTTGACACAACCAATATAACAAGGAGGGGTCTATCATGAAGTTATTTGCATCAGATTATGATGGGACGTATTGTAAACATACAAAGCAGGGAAAAAAGGCAATTGTTCATAATGTTAACAAGACAAAAGAGTGGCGAGAAAATGGTCATATTTTTGCGTTTTGCACAGGTAGAGCGATTGGGTTAATGACACAAGAAATTAAGTCACATGGATTAGAATATGATTATATAATTGGTCTAAACGGTGGCATTATTGTAGATAGTCAACAAAATGTGTTATTTCAAAAAACAATCTCTAACCAAATTGCACTTGATATTATTGAGCGAATTAAAGTTGAAAAGATTCCACAATATTGTATTACCGATGGATTTAATGGTTATTTTACCTCAAAGTTTAACCTTACTGATTTCGAGTGGGTTTTAATTATAGGATTAAAATGGATACTTCGCCGATTTAATTTAACTGAAAAACAGGCGTTAGAAAATCTAGTGGTCCAAATTGCGGTCAAAACAAAAGGTCATGAAGAAGCCATTCATTTTGCAAAAAAGATTAATGAAACATTTGGTGAGTACGTCACGGCATTTCCTAACTTAGTACACGTCGACATTTGTGCCAAAGGGTGTTCAAAAGCAACCGGAGTAGAATTCGTGGCCAACTTAACAAATATCCAAGAAGAAAATGTTTATTGTATTGGTGATAGTCATAATGATGTGCCTATGATTGAGAAATACAATGGCTTTACAATGATTGAAGCAGTCGAGATTATTAAAGAAAAATCAGATTATATTGTTGAGACGGTAGCAGATGCAATAGATAAAATCATGAGTTCCTAATCGATATTAAGACACTTATTTTTCTCCTCATCACAGTAGTTAAAGAATATTATTCATTTAACGTAGGGTGCATCTGAACAAGATTAAATAATTAGGCAGGATCTAGTAAAGTATGTTGAATATTGTTTAATCATAAAGAATATATTATTAAAGCGACGTTAAATGAAACTATTGAAAATTAATTATAATCACATCTAATAGTGTTAAAAACATTTAAATATTCAAATAGATGACATCTGAATTAAATTGAAATCAATTTGTTTCTTTAACCATGCTAACAATTTTGAAGTGTAAAAAAGGAGAAATTATATGAAACATTTAGTTGTTTATGCACATCCTAATCCAAAGAGTTTTAATCATGCAATCTGTGAACGCGTTGTCAAAACAGCAAAAGAAAATGGCGATGAGGTTGTTGTGAGAGATTTGTATGCATTAGGTTATGACCCAATTTTAAAGGGTTCAGATTTTGTTTCATTTAAACAAGGCGTAACACCAGAGGATATTAAAGTAGAGCAAGAACATATTACTTGGGCTGACATTATTACATTTATTCACCCTGTTTGGTGGACGTCAATGCCTTCTGTACTTCAAGGATATTATGATCGTGTGTTCTCTTATGGTTATGCATACGTCTCAACAGACCAAGGAGTTAAAGGTTTGTTAGGTGGGAAAAAAGCATTTGTCTTTACGACAACGGGTAATTCTAAAGAAGCTTACGAAGTAAGTGGTGTAACGGATGGAATGAAGTTAGTTCGTCAAGCAAGTTTTGAATTTGTAGGGATAACTGATGTGACGCAAACACATTTCAATGCCGTTCCATATGTAGGTGATGACGTGCGTCACCAATACTTAGACGAAGTTGAAAAAGTATTAACAAAATAATAAATTGTTAGTTTAAAATATAATGAAATAAAGTTTAATAAATGTCGCATTAAATCCTAAAAAGAACATTGTTTGTATGTATTTATTTATTATCTTTTCCTCGGAAATTAAATTTTTTTGCGATTTAAAGATAAATTAAAAATAAAATTGTCAAATTTTATTTATAAAAATAGTTC
>DNGE01000036.1:0-8777 GCA_003486705.1 Bacillota bacterium | reverse complement strand
AATTTTATTTATAAAAATAGTGAGGATTTTATTTCGAAATTGTTTGTTTTAAGGAAGAGATACTAGGTTACAAAAAAGTTCGGTCTTGAGTAAGTGCTCAAATATGGTTAAAATAGTATTATAAAGTAAATTGGATGGCTATAGTGGTTGCAAAAACAGATGATTTTAGTGCTATTGTTTCATTCAATTACTTAATAATGTTAAAAGGAGAGAATACTTAATGACAATTAAAATGTTACATACTTGTATTCGTGTTAAAGATTTAGGGGCGTCATTGAAGTTTTATCAAGAGGGTTTAGGATTAGTAGAAACTAGTCGAAAGGATTTTCCTGAGCATCAATTTACATTAGTGTATTTATCAAATGAGCAAGGTGGATATGAGATTGAGCTAACGTATAATTATGATCAAGAGAAGCCTTATGATTTAGGAAATGGTTACAGCCATATTGCGTTGGGGGTTAGTGATTTAGAAGGAATGCGTGAAAAACATATCGCATTAGGTTATGAAGTAACGGATTTAAAGGGGCTTCCTGGTGAAGCACCACGTTATTATTTTGTAACGGATCCCGATGGTTATAGAGTTGAAATGATTCGTTGTTAATTTATTTAACGCTGTAGTTAATGCTACGGCGTTTTTTTATTAAGAATGATATGAGCTAGTGACCCAAGGTCTTTTAAATACGTTGTAATAGTTATTAACTTTCATAACCTTAACGGTTATTTGACAAACTAATATTTAAGAGGATATACTTTCTAAGACATTGCTTTTTTAAGTTACTAACCGAAGGATTGATAGAGATGAGTGAAAATTTAAGAAAAGAGATTCGTGAAAAAATTGAAAATGGGGAGTACCATTGTGAAAAAGAATTAACGCTTTCTGTGATTAGTGGTAAATATAAAGTCGTTATTATTTGGCATTTGGGACATGAAGGAGTTCACCGCTTTAATGAATTGCAAAAACTTTTCCCAAAAATTTCGCATAAGATGTTAACAAATCAATTAAAGGAATTAATTGATGATGGTATTGTGCATCGTGAAGTTTATTCAAGTGTGCCGCCTAAAGTGGAATACTCGATTACAGAATTAGGAATGACACTTGTACCACTTGTTGATATGATGTACGACTGGGGAAAAATGAGAATGGAACAAATAACAGGGAAAACTGATGAGACGTGTTGTTGTGATAAATAAAAAAGCTAACAGCGAAAAAATGCTGTTAGCTTTTTTGTAACTTAGATAACTTAAATAACTTAAATAAATTCAAGAAAAGGTTTAACTTCTTACAAGGACAATGGCTAAAAACCTTGAAGCGGAAGTTTAGTTAGAATGTTCTAGCTCAATATAATATATGAATAGCAAGTGCGAGTTAGAACGATTAGTTTTAGAAAATGATGACGTAGTTACTTTTTCGTAACTATATAACAAAATAGTGCATTATTGTAGGATTTAATAATTGGGCATATACTAATACTTGTCTTATAAATTTGATAAGTGAGGAGATACTAACATGACATACCCAAGAGCATTTTCACATATCGGACTTTCGGTTCCGGATTTAGAGAGAGCAGTTAAATTTTATTCTGAGGTCATGGGATGGTACATCGTCATGCAACCAGCCGTTGTAACTGAAGAGCGCGAAACAGCAATCGGTATTATGTGTGAAGACGTATTTGGTCCAGGATGGGGATCATTTAAAATCGCGCACATGGTAACGTCGGATGGCATTGGAGTGGAGTTATTTGAATTCCCGAACAATGAACCAACAGGTGAATTTAAATTCTGGAAAACAGGATTATTCCACTTCTGTATTCAAGATCCAGATGTAGAAGGAATGGTTGAAAAAATCGTTGCAAACGGTGGAAAGCAACGTATGCCAATTCGTGAGTATTATCCAGGTGAAAAACCATATCGCATGTGCTATGTTGAAGATCCATTTGGAATTATCTTTGAAGTGTATAGCCACAGCTATGAAGTAACGTATTCAAAAGGGGCTTACTAATAAGGAGAGTTCTTAAATTTTTAGGGGAAAAAGAAGGAGAGAGAAGGATGTTAAAATCAACAGTAAAAGTATTACACAATGGCGTAAAAATGCCGATGTTAGGATTCGGTACGTTTAAAGTAGAAGATGGACAAGTAACAGTTGATTCTGTAAAAGCTGCATTAGAGTTAGGATGCCGCCATATTGATGGAGCTGCTGTTTATGGAAATGAAATCAGTGTTGGGCAAGGGATTAAAGAAAGTGGGGTTGCTCGTGAAGAGGTTTTTGTCACGAGTAAAGTGTGGAACTCAGAACAGGGATATGAAAAAACGTTAGCAGCGTTTGATAAAACATTAGCTGACTTAGGATTAGAGTATTTAGACTTGTATTTGATTCACTGGCCAAAACCATTAAATAATGAAACATGGAAGGCGATGGAGGAATTATACAAATCGGGGCGTGTTCGTGCAATCGGGGTTTCTAACTTTAAAGAGCACCACTTAGAAGATTTAATGGCTAATGCTGAAATAATGCCTTTGGTTAATCAAATCGAATTACATCCACAATTAGCACAACCTGAATTATTAGCATTCTGTGATAAACATAATATTGCTGTCACAGCATGGGGACCTTTAATGCAGGGGCAAATCTTTGATATTGAATTAATGAAACAATTAGCAGAGAAATATAATAAATCAATTTCTCAGCTTGCGCTACGTTGGTCATTACAACGAGGGGTTATTTCAATTCCAAAATCAATTAAACCTCATCGCATTGCAGAGAACTTTAATATTTTTGATTTTGAAATTACAGATGAAGATATGTTAGCTATTGCGGAACTTAATACAGGGGAACGCGTAGGACCAGATCCAGATACGATTACATTCTAATAAAGAAATTGGGGGAAACTAGTTTTAGTTTTCCTCTTTTTAAACAGAAAGGAGATTTTTATCATGAATGCTATTTTTAACCGTAAAAGTATTCGAAAATACACGGAACAAGTGGTGACAAATGAACAAGTGGAATTAGTTTTAAGGGCTGCTATGGCAGCACCTTCAGCAGGTAATGCACAACCTTGGGATTTTATTGTGGTTCGAGATCAAAATAAAATCAATGAGATGATTCAAACAAGTCCTTATACAGGACCTTTAAAAACAGCAAGTGTTGCTGTTGTGGTTTGCGGTGACACCGCAAAAGAGCGATTTAGCGGATACTGGGTTCAAGATTGTTCAGCTGCTATAGAAAATATGTTGATACAAGCAGAAGATATGGGACTCGGTGCGGTTTGGATGGGGATTTATCCTATCGAAGAACGTGTTGCCGCTTTAAAACAAATATTTAATTTACCTGAAACAGTTACACCTTTAGCTGTTGTTCCATTAGGATATCCAGCTGAACAAAAACAAGCCGTTGATCGCTTTAATGAAAGTAGAGTTCACTTTGAAACATGGAATAACCTAGAAATTTAGAGTGATTTATATAAGCGGTGGCTATGTTAGTTTTTTATACTCAAGTCGTTAGAACAGAGGATGAAAAAATGTTATGATGATAGTATCTAGCGATATTTGGGAGGAAAATAAACAAATGAACGTCATTTTTAATCGTAAAAGTATACGTAAATATACAGATGATCGTGTAAGTGAGGAACAAGTTGAATTATTATTAAGAGCGGCCATGGCAGCGCCATCAGCTGGAAATAAACAACCGTGGGAGTTTATTGTGATTCGAAATCAAGAACTATTTGCACCAATGGAATCGAGTAGTTTAAATAGGGTGCCACTTAAAACAGCAAATGTTTCAATCGTTGTTCTTGGAAATACAAATTTAGAAAAACATAAAGGGTATTGGATAGAAGACTGTTCAGCAGCGACACAAAATATTTTATTACAGGCTGAAGACCTAGGTCTTGGTGCAGTTTGGATGGGCATTTATCCAGTTGAAGATCGCGTCCAAGCACTCACTAAAATTTTAGACTTACCACCACATATTCAACCATTAGCCATTGTTGCAATCGGTTATCCTGCAGAAGATAGAAAAGCAAGTGAACGATTTAATCCAGCTAAAATCTACTATGAACGTTATAAAAAATAACACAAGTTTTGTAGAATTAACAAAAAAATCGCCAGTTTGTGCATAATATTGGAACTTCACTCATTTATTAAAATGAGGTGATGTAGATGAAAATACAAAAAGCCAAGCTGGGGGATTTGGTTGAAATCATAAATCTATTAAAAGTTGTCAAAACGGACTTAAATAAAAAAGGAATAATGCAGTGGACGGAAGGCTTTGATGAAATCGAAATGTTAAGAGATATTAACTTAGGACGAACGTTTATTGCACGAAAGGATGGTTGTCTCATTGCAACGTTTAGCCTCAAAACTAAACAGTTAGATCCCATTCAACAAACACTACGGTCACCATTTTTATATTTGTATAAACTAGCCCTTCAGCCAAGTCAACAGCGTAAGGGATATGGAAAACAACTCATTGATTACGCAGCAACGCTAGCAAAAGATAACGAATTCGAACTCTACTTAGACTGTTGGTCTGGAAATGAAAAATTAAAAAGCTTTTATCGAAGTGTGGGTTTTACAGATTTAGGTGATATTCCTGAAGACGATTACTATATTTCAGTTTTTAAATATCTAAACCGTTAGACGCTTTTAATGTGTAACCTAAAACAGACATGATATAAAGGAGCATTTTAGGTGATTAAAGATGAAGTCGTATTAGAAACAAAGCGGTTGGTGCTACGTAAATTAAAACAAGATGATTTTTCAGATGTGTGTGACATGCTTCAAGATTTAAGTGTGATGTATGCTTGGGAAAAAGTATTCACCGATGAGGAAGTTAAAATTTGGCTTAAACATATGCAAGCACGCTATGAGTTAGATGGATTTGCTTATTATTTAGCAATTAATAAAAAAACAAAAGAAGTCATTGGACAAGTAGGGTTATTAAAGGAAGTCATTGATGCGCGTGATTATGTTGGGCTTGGCTATATGTTAAAACGCCGCTATTGGGGTCAAGGATATGCAAAAGAAGCTTGCAACGGGTGCCTTCAATATGCATTTGAGATACTAAAAGCGGATGCTGTTATTGCTGAGATTAGACCAAGCAACACGCGCTCACTACGGGTAGCTCAATCGCTTGGGATGAGCATCAGCTTTACATTTGATAAGATTTACAATGAAAAAGTATTCCCGCACTTGGTTTATGAAATTAAAAAGGGCGATAGTTTTTTTGAAATAAGTTGTTAAAAGAGCTTGCGCTCTTTTTTTGTTAGCTCATTATGAGAAAAATTCACTAAATGCTCACAGTTTTTTTATGCATATGTTTAGTCGCTCGTTAACAGTCCAACATACTTTATTATTGAGTCAGTAGATTTTTACTGATGATCATAGTCATTTTGAGGAGGAAAAAACATATGGAAACACGAAGTGCAGGAACGTATAGAGGGATTGATGTTTCACACTGGAATGGAACCGTTAATTTTAAACAAGTAAAATCTAGTGGCATAAGCATTGTATATTTAAAGGCATCAGAAGGTAAAAATTATACGGATTCCATGTTGGAAACGTATTATAAAGATGCAAAAGCAGCAGGATTAAAAGTAGGATTTTATCATTTCTTTAAACCTAGTGTTGATGCAACTGAACAAGCAAAATATTTTGCGAGTGTTATTAAAGGAAAAACGCCAGATTGTCGCTTAGCACTTGATATTGAACAAACAGAAGGTGTAAGTGCATCGGCTTTAACAACCATGTGCCTTACTTTTTTAACTCAGGTAAAAAAATTAACAGGTTATGAAGTCGTTGTTTATACGTATACGAATTTTGCTCAAACAAGTTTGACATCAGCGATAGGAAGTTATCCACTTTGGATTGCTGAATATGATGTTCAAACGCCACAAAACAATCCGATTTGGAAACAGTGGATTGGTTTTCAATATTCTGATTCAGGTACAGTGAGTGGAATAACTTCTAATTGTGATTTGAATGTATTTATGAAAGGTATCTTATTAGGAACAAGTAGTGTAACGACAACGACGACAACAACGACAACCACAACCACAACAACCACAACGACTCAGGCACCGGTTATTAAAACATATACGGTTAAATCGGGTGATACATTATCAAGTATTGCCTCGAAATATGGAATTACCGTACAACAATTAGCAACACTTAATAATATAAGTAATGTAAATATAATTTATCCTGGGCAAGTACTCAAACTAAAATAGCTATAAGGGGCAAAACTAAAATTGCCCTTTTTTAAATTGCGAATATTAACTTCCAATTATTGTGTTTGTTTCGAAAGCGTTTAGTAGTGTAAGATAGTTTTATGTTTATCCTGGCATTCAAGAAGTAGGAAGGAGAGCGTAAAATGAAAACATTAAAAAAATTAATATTTTATATAGGAAAGTTAATCAGTTGGTTATGGATTATAGCAGTAGTGGTTATTTGTTTCGGGAAACAGTATGTTCCATTTACAGTAAAAGGGGGACTCATTGTATTACTGTTTATTTCCTTACCCCTTTTTTATCTGATATGGCGTTCATATGTCGATCGTCATGAAAAAGGTGATAAAAAATCTAAAAACCATCAAAAAAGAATAAATAAAAAACAAGCTAAAATAAACAAAAAAGAAAAGCGTCTTTCAAAGCGTGCAATGCGTAAGCGAAAGCGTCATGAAAAGAAACTAAATAAGAAACAATCGATGTTAAATAAGTTTAAAAAGCGTGTCCGAAAACAAGGAAATAAGGTTTCAACACGTGCTCAGGTTGAACCAGTCATAGTAAACACAAATACAAGATTGGAAACTGTGAATTTAATTAATCCCGAACTAAATTTAGAACAATCTGAAACAACTGCGTTAATGCCTAATATAGAACTTGAACCAACCTTAGGGATAGAGAACGATCGAGTGCAAATGGTTGAAAAAAATGAATTACCAATTGAACAACCTAAAATAAAATGGTTGCCTAAAGAACCGATTCAAATAGAAGATAAGTGTGTTTATGAATTTGAAAAGGTAACTAAACTTAACCCTGCTGCCTACGTTGTGTTAGATGAGTGTTGCTTATCAATTAGACATGAGTCAATTGAAGGCGTATCACCTGCATTGCTACACGGACCAACTCAGATTTCATACGAATCAATTGAAAAAGTAGAACTTCAAGTGAGGTCGTTCCCAAGTATGGGAACAATTCAACTACAGTTAAAAGGTGAGAGTCATTTATTAGAAGAGGCTGTCACATTAACCTTTACAGAAGATTATCTAGAACTTGGAACACGTGTTGTTAATCACATAGAATCTAAGTTAAAGGTGCCATCGTTAGAAATGGATTCTCCTATTGAGGGGATGAGCGTTGATCAATTGACAGAAGATGTAACAGTGACGTTAGAAGGCGATTCAATACCTGTAATTGGAGAAGAAACGTTAACAGTTGAACATATTGGACAAATAACCCCTGTTACTACAAGTAATAATGAGGTCGAACTAACTGAAAACAATGTGAATCAAACAAACCGATTAACGGAAGATGTTGTTCAACAATTAAAAGCATACAAAGAACTGTTAGATTTAGATATTATCACCAAAGAAGAATTTGAAAAGAAGAAGGCAGAATTTTTATCGTAAAAAGCCGTCGTATAAAAAAAGTCTATCGCATGGGAATTTTACCAAGCGCTAGACTTTTTTTGTGATTATCTTTTAGAGTCATCATCTTGTTCTTAGGAATGTTTTCTTAAAAAACTGGATAAATCATTAAATGTCATAAGACTATCTTCTTCCATAGGAAGATGACCAAGTGTTTCATAAATTTTTATTTCAGTATGAGAAGAAAAGAACAGAGCTTGAAATTCATCTATTGTTGAGATAGGAATTAATCGATCTTCTTTTCCCCACATGATTAAAGTTGGAATGGTGGCTGATTGAATAATTTCTAATGCTTTAACATTCATGAGTTCGTCGAATGGCTCGGGTTTAGAGGTTACAATCGCTTCACGATTGCCCTCAAGTAATAAAAAGTCATAATAGCGGTCAATTGTTTTTTGCGTAAGGGTACCGCCAGAACCATAGATGAATTTTAATAAAAGAATAAACAAAAACTTAGGTGTAAGTTTACACATCACTTTTCCTAAAAATGTATTGTTCATGAAATCTCGCCATTTGCTGCTGTTTCTATAGGCATTCAAGGGTGAAACTGAATCGATTAGAATGAGATGCCTAATATGAATTGACTCATGATACAATGCACTAAAATACCAACTCACGCCACCCCCCATTGAATTCCCCCCAATAGATAACGCTTGGAGTTGAAGGTGATCAACTATGGCTTTAACAACTAGGGCACTTCGACGTAATGAAATAACGTGATCTGAAAAAGAACCACTAGCACCATGATTAGGTAAATCAATCCGAATAACGCGGTAGCCGCTTTGAAGAAGTAAACTTGCCCATTCATCAAACGTCTGAAGAGAAGAAAACATACCGTGAAGTAAGATTATAACATGGCTTGATGGATCACCTTCATCTCTGTAGTGAATGTTAATTTCCTGGTTATCGATCAAAACAGTCTGAAAGGTTGAATGGCTAAAATCATATTTCATTTTAAGTTCAGATAGCTCTTTATCGGGGCGATATAAGATGAGCAACAACAATAATATTAAAATAATAAATAGATCCATAATTGTTTCCTCCTATTCGCTAGTTGGTATAGAGTATATCACATGTCATGACAGATTAAAAAAGGCAGTATCCATAATCGAGGTTCTTTCTCATGTTTGGGTAT
>DNGE01000127.1:33748-34061 GCA_003486705.1 Bacillota bacterium | reverse complement strand
TAGAAAGGTGTGAAAGTAATGGATGCTGAAAAGAAAAAAGCGTTACAAGCTTTGAAAACAGCAAGAGGACAAATAGATGGTATTATTAAAATGATTGAAGATGAGCGATATTGTATGGATGTTTCCAATCAAATATCTGCTGCACAGTCTTTATTAAAACGTGCCCATCTTATGAATTTAAAAAGCCATTTAAATCACTGTGTCAAGCAAGCGATGCAAGAAGGGGATAGTGACGGTAAAGTAGATGAAATCATTGATGTCATTGAGAAGATGATTAGTAAATAATAATGGCGTTAATTAGAGAGAGAAAGAA